>NZ_JAOCLC010000039.1:0-46664 GCF_029845105.1 Stenotrophomonas sp. GD03654
CCGTTGCTGTTGCCGTTGCTGTTGCCGTTGCTGTTGCCCCCAGCAGGTGCAGGGCTGCAAGCCCTGCCGAACACCGCCCTTACTTCAAACGCAGCAGCAGGCTGCCGCCCGCACACACCACCGCCAGCCAGGCGACGCCGTGCCACCCCCATTGCGCCAGCGCCAGGCTGCCCAACGCACCGCCGGCGGCCATGCCGATGAACATGCCCGTAAACAGCAACGCATTGAGGCGGCTGCGTGCCGGCGGCACCAGGCCATAGACCAGGGTCTGGTGCGCCACCAGCGCCGACTGGAAACCGAAGTCGAACAGCAGCGCGCTCACCACCAGCAGCGGCAGCAGCGCGGCGGCCGGCAGCCAGGACTCGGTCAGCAACAGGCCGAAGCCCAGCAGCGCCACTGCAATCGCCAGCCGCGCCACTGCATGGCAACCCAGTCGATCAGCGAAGCGGCCGGCGAACGGTGCGGCCAATGCGCCGGCCGCACCGGCGATACCGAACGCACCCGCCGCCGCACTGCCCAGGCCCAGACGTGCATGCAGCATCAGCGCCAGGGTCGACCAGAACGCGCTGAAGCCCACTGCCAGCAACGACTGGCTGGCCACCGCACGGCGCAGCTGCGGCTGCTCGCGCCACAACGCCAGCAACGAACCCAACAATGCCGGATAGCGCAGCGTGCTGGTCGGTGCGAAACGCGGCAGCGCACGCGCCATCACCGCACCCATCGCCGCCACCGATACCGCGGCCAGCACGAACTGCGTGCGCCAACCCCATGCTTCGGCCACCACGCCACTGACCACGCGCGACAACAGGATGCCGAGCAGCAGGCCGGTCATTACCCGGCCGACGATCTGGCCGCGCTGTGCATCCGGCGCCAGCACCGCAGCGGCCGGCACGATGTCCTGTGCCAGCGTGGCCATCAGCCCGACCAGCAGGCTGGCCATCAGCAGGCCCGGCAGGTGCCCGGCCATCGCTGCGGCGCCCAGTGCCAGTGCCAGCAACGCGGACTTCAACAGGATCAGGTTGCGGCGGTCGAAGCGGTCGCCCAACGGCGCCAACAGCAGGATGCCCAGTGCATAGCCAAGCTGGGTCAGGGTCGGTACCAGGCCAGCGGCGCGTTCGCCTGCGCCGAGGTCCTGGGCAATCAGGCCCAACATCGGCTGGCTGTAGTAGAGCGAGGCGACCGAAAAGCCTGCACCGGCGGCCATCGCCAGCACCAGCGGGGTGGAGGGTGCGCTCGCGGGTGTGGCGGCGGCGGACAGCGAGGGGGTAGACATGGGGGAGTCCGGTGGAGGAAGTGGGCGTATCCTGCCCGTATTCGCCCAGCGTCTGTAGTAGGCTCTTGCACATAAACTTCATACGTGAAACGCATGAACGACCTCGCCACCGGCGCCGATCGCCTGGATCTGCTGCGCACCTTCCTGCGCATCGTCGATGCCGGCAGCCTGTCTGCTGCGGCCGTGCAGCTGGGCACCACCCAGCCGACGGTCAGTCGCCGCCTGCAGGCACTGGAACGGCAGCTCGGCCTGCGCCTGCTGCAGCGTTCCACTCACGGCCTGCAGCTGACCGAGGATGGCCTGCGCTGCCAGCGCCATGCGCAACGCGTGGTGGACGAATGGGAGTCGCTGCAGGCCGAACTCCACGGCGAGCCAGAAACGCTGCGCGGACGCCTGCGGGTGATGGTGCCGCACGCATTCGGCCAGGCGCAGCTGCTGCCGACCATGCTTGCGTTCCTCGCCCAGCACCCGCAGCTGAGCCTGGAGTGGATCCTGGAAGATCGACGCCCGGATTTCATCGCGGAAGGCATTGACTGCGCGGTGCGGGTGGGCCCCGTCGACGAACCGCGCATGGTCGCACTGCCGCTCGCCGAGGTACCACGCATCGTCGTAGCGGCGCCCTCACTGGTGGACGCCACAGCGGTCGGTACGCCCGAACAGGCACAGTCACTGCCGTGGATCTCGCTGGTCACCTACTACCGCGAACGCCTGCTGCTGCATGACGCGCAGGGGCGCGCGCATACCCTTTCAATCAGCCCGCGCCTGCTCAGCGACAACCTGTTCGTGGTGCAACAAGCCGCATGTGCCGGGCTCGGCGCAGCGGTGGTCTCGGCCTGGCTGGTGGCCGAGGACCTCGCACAAGGGCGGCTGGTGCAGCTGCTACCGGACTGGCAGGCGCCGGCACTGCCGGTACACGTGGTGTTTCCCGCCGCGCGCCAGCAGCCGCCACGGCTGCGCGCCTTCATCGATGCGATGAAGGCAGCGCTGCCGCAATTGCATGGAATGCGGCCGGCACCACGCTAGGTCACCGGCCGCATCACCCACGCGTGGCGTGGATCTGCCGAGGGTACGGATAGATCCACGCGATGCGTGGATTCCTTCCCCCCGCAATCAGTTGGCTTTGGCCGCCTCGGCATCCCACGTCGCAACCTTGGCCTTGGTGTCAGCCAGCATCTTGTCCAGCGCGGCGCGGTCATACACGTTGCCACGCAGGATCACGCTGTCGATCTTTTCGGTGGCGGCAATGTCATGCAGCGGGTTGGCGGTCAGCAGCACCAGATCGGCCGCCTTGCCCTGTGCAACACCACCGTAACGGTCCATCTGGCCGAACCAGGCCGGGCCGGAACGGGTTGCGGCCGACAGCGCCTGCGGTGCGCTCAGGCCCTCCTTCACGAACAGCTGCAGCTCCTGGTGCAGGGCGATGCCCGGGAAGTTGAACGAGTTGAGGAAGCCTGCATCAGTGCCGGCGATGATCGTCACGCCGGCCTCCTGCAGCATCGGCAGCACTGCGGCCACCTGGTGGTACTGCGCGTGGCGCGCTTCGATCTGCGCCGGCGTGGCCTTCGCCGCGCGGTCCACGCGCCACTGGTAGGTCGCGCGCAGGCCAGGGCCGATGTAGGCCAGGTACGGATCTGTGGCGTGGTCATCCTGATCAAGGAAGTCGAGGATGCGGCCACCGTTGAGGGTCGGGGTCACGAATACGCCACGCTTGGCGAAATCGCGGTAGGCATGCATCGCAGTGTCACGGTCGAAGCTGGCGTCGAGGCGGCGGTTGGCTTCGGCGCGATCGATGCGGCCGGCACCGAAGTCGGCGGCGATCTTCGCTTCGTCCTTGCTGCCGGCCTTGAATGCGTAGTCCAGATGCTCGATCGAAGCCAGGCCGGCATCGACCGCCTGCTCCACGGTCAGCGCCATCGGAATGTGACCCGAGGCCTTGAAGCCGGCCTTGCGCGCAGCACTGGCCGAGTACAGGAACAGCTCCGGCTTCAGCGTGCTGTCGGTGATCTTCACGAAATCGACCTTGTCGTGCTGCAGGCGGGCGATCGCCTTGTCGGCGTCGGCCTCGCTGCCCACTTCGATCGTGCCCTTCCAGACCGGCTTGATGCCTTCGATCTTCGCGCCCGAACTGAGCAGGCGTGGGCCGAACAGCGTGCCCTTGGCGATTTCGCCACGCCACTGCAGCACCTGCTCGGGCAGATCGCCGGAACAGTCGCGCACGGTGGTGATGCCGTGCGCGATGTACAGCGGCAGCAGTGCCTTGTTCTCTTCGATCAGCGCCGGGCCACCACCGAAGTGCACGTGCATGTCCCACAGGCCCGGGATCAGGTACTTGCCCTCGGCATCGATCTGGCGGGCCGCGCTCCACTGGCTGCGCAGCCGCGCGTCCGGGCCGACGGCGACGATGTCCTCGCCACGGATCACCACGCTCTGCCCGGCCAGGGTGCTGGCGTGCTCGACATCGACCACGGTGGCATTGCGGATCAGCAGGTCGGCGCGCTCGGCGGCAGACGCCGACAGAGGTGCTACCGCAAGGAGGATGGCAAGGGACAACGGACGGGAACGGAACATGGACAGCATCCTGGTGGGCACGCCCAGCGTGCGGGTGGAAGGGGTTTGCATTCAGCGCACCGCGCCGTGCTGGCGCAGCAGGGTTTCAATTCCGGTATAGCCGCGCTGGCGCGCATGCGCCAGCGGCGTCACGCCGTCGCCGTCGGCCAGCTCCGGGTCGGCGCCGGCCTCCAGCAGCAGCTGCACGATCTGCACGTGACGCGCACCGCCGTCGCCGAGCAGGATCGCTTCCAGCAGGGCGGTCCAGTGCAGGCGGTTGACATGATCGACCGCCACGCCCGCGCGCAGCAGTGTACGTACGGTGGCGACGTGGCCGCGCTCGGCAGCCGGAATCAGCGCGGTGCCGCCATAGCGGTTGGTACTGCGCAGATCGGCGCCATGCGCCAGGGTCATCGCCAGAATCTCGTCCAGGCCGCGCGCACCGGCATACAGGTAGGCACTGTCCTGCAACGCATCCTTGGCATTGACGTCGGCGCCGGCTTCGACCAGCTCACGCGCGGCATCAACATTGTTGCCATGCGTGGCCAGCAGCAGCGCGGTGCGGCCCTGGCCATCGCGCGCCTCCAGCGCGGCGCCATCCTCGATCGCCTGACGCACCGCATCGGCGTCGCCGCGGCTGGCGGCATCACGCAGACATCCATCGACGTCGGTTCTGGACGTTGCGGTGCAGGCCGGGGTGACCATGGCCAGCAGGCACAACAGCAGCGCGCGCGCGAACGGCGCAGGCCAGCCAGGGGAACGATGGACGCGCATGACAGTGTCTCCTCATGTCCTTCGCCACGGAACGCCGTGCGACGGTAGCAGCAGCCGGGCATTGCCGGCCCCTGCCCCGCATGGTAGAAGTCGGCCCGGGTATCCAGAAGTGAAATGTTCAAATGCAAGACAGTGCCAAATCGAATAGAACCCTGTTCGAACTGGACCTGCTGCGGGCGCTGGTGATGGTCGCCGACTGCGGCAGCTTCACGACGGCGGCCACGCGCCTGCATTCGACCCAGTCCACGGTCAGCCAGAAGGTACGCCGGCTGGAGGAACTGGCAGGGCATCGCCTGCTCGAACGCGGCCACCGCGACGTGCACCCCACTGACGCCGGCCACACGCTGCTCGGCTACGCGCGGCGAATGCTCGACCTGAACGAGGAAATGGCGCAGGCGCTGGCCGGCGCGACGGTGGAAACCGCGGTCCGCATCGGCGTACCCGAAGACTTCGTCAACGCGCAGACCACGCGCATGCTGGCCGCCTTCAGCCGCCGCCACCCGCAGGTGAAGCTGGAGATCAGCAGCGGCCTCAGCCGCGACCTGGCGCAGGGCTTCGATCATGGCGAATTGGACCTGGTGCTGGTCAAGCAGCGCCGCAACAGCCGCCAGGCCGTGCACTGCCGCCGCGAGCCGATGCACTGGATCGACAGCCTGCGCAGCAGCTGCCTGCAGCAGGACCCGCTGCCGCTGGTCACCTTCCCGCCGCGCGGGCTGTACCGCGATGAGATGATCCATGCCGTGGAAGCGCTGGGCCTGCGCTGGCGCATCGCCTTCACCAGCTCGTCGCTGAGCGGCATCCAGGGCGCGGTGGCCGATGGCATCGGCATCAGCCTGCTGCCGCGCCGCGCGGTCAACCGCGATCACCGCATCATCGATGGCGAGCGCGAGCTGCCGGTAATCGACAACTACGAGATCGGCCTGCTGCATCGCGCGGACGCCGATGATGCCGTGCGCGCACTGGCCAGCGAGCTGTGGCGGCAGGTGCAGCGCGAACCGGACTGACCACAGTCGACCCACGCCATGCATGGATGCCGTTCGCGCATCAGGCATCGAAACATGGTCAGTCCGGCCGCACGGAGGGCAACGTCGCCTCGTAGAGTGCCTGTTGTTTCCGTGTCCCATACGGCGCCTTGCCATGTCCGATGAAATCCCCACCCGCTTCGATCCCCTGCCCGCTGCCCTGCAGACGCATCTGCAGCACCAGCGTTCGCTGATCGCCGCGCGCGTGGCCGCCGGCTTCCCGACGTTGCCGGTGCAATGGCCGCTGGCGGCCACCACTCTGCAGCGCGTGGTCGATGCCGAGCTGATCGACCGTGACGACTGCGATGGCTGGGAAGCGCTGGGCGTGGCGTTCGGTGACACCCTGGCCCAGCGCGTGCCGGGCCTGGCCTGGATGCAGGTTACCGATGCCTGGGGCATCGACGCGGTGCTGCGCTATGCCGACAGCAGCCTGCAGATCGGCGCCAGCACGCTGCTGCTCAAGCGCGTCGAGCAGGGCGAGATCATCGACATCGCCCACCTGCTGGCCTGGCTTGAGGAATTCGTCGCCACCCGCGCCGACGATTACGTCTGAAAGGCCGCCGAGCATGGCTCGGCACTACAGGGGATTGCGCGGCGTGGATCTACAGCCAGCGGCCGTCGACCACCACCCGGCGCTCCACCGGCACCGCTGCCACGGCAGCCGGGCCGTGGTCGGCACGCACCGCCACGAAAGTGGCTGGCTGGCCTTCGGCAATACCATGCTGCGGCAGGCCGATCGCCTGCGCGGCGTGGGTGGTGACCATGTCCAGCGCCAGCATCAGGTCGGCATCGGTGTAGAAGCCGGACCGGTAGCCCAGCAGCATCGCTCGCTGCAGCAGGTCGCCGTTGCCGTACGGCCACCAGCAGTCACGGATGTTGTCGTTGCCTGCGAACACGCGCACGCCGGCATCATGCAGCGCGCGCAGCGGCGGGAATGGATGATCGCCCGGCGCGTTGCTCATGATCGCCACACCCGCCGTGGCCAATGCTTCGCCCACCTGAAGCGCGCGCGCCAGCGGCACCTCGCCCAGTGCATAGGCATGGCTGACCGCAACACGCCCCTGCAGACCGGCGGCCCGGGTACGCGCAGCGATGCGCAGCAGCTGGGCCAGGCCGGTTTCGCCGGGCTCATGCAGATGGATGTCCAGCTGCACACCGTAGCGCTCGGCCAGAGCGAACAGCAGCGCCAGTTGGCCTTCGGCGTCACCATCGAGCGTGGTGGGGTCGATGCCGCCGAGCACTTCCACGCCCGCAGCAAGCGCCTGCTCCAGCACGGTGGCGGTACCCGGACAGGACATCACCCCGGCCTGCGGGAATGCCACCAGCTGGATGCGCATGATGTCGGCACAGCGCAACGCCGCCTCGCGTACTGCCTCGAGATGGCCAAGCCCAGTGCTGGCGTCGATATCGACGTGGCAGCGCATCGCCACCGTACCGAACGCACTGCACTGGCGGATCAGCGCCTCGGCACGGTCCACCATCGGTGCCGCACCCGCCACCGCCGCCTTCTCCACCGCCAGCCGCTCACGCAGGCTGTTCACCGGCTGATGCGGGTGCCAATGGTCGCCAACGAAGCTTTTGTCGAGATGGATGTGCCCGTCGACCAGCCCCGGCAGCATCGCGAACCCCTGCAGGTTGACGCATTCCGCCCCTTCGGCCGGCGCGGCCTCGCCATTCAGGCCGCTGATGCGGCCATCACGGATATGGAAATGCAGTGGCGCGCCGTCGCGGTCTACACCGCCATGGACGAACTGGAGGGTCATCGGGGACTCCCGGAATGCCAAGAAGGGCGCCATCGTGCCCCTCGCCGCAGCTATCGGCCAACGAAATATCTGGATGGCACGCATTCATCATAACGATGGCTACTCCTGCGACAACCGGTCGCAGCCACGCCGTGCACACCCCTGAACGGGTAACATGGGCGCCTGTCTCCGCTGTGAAGCCGCATGGGCCCGTCCGACCGCCACGATCGTCTCCGCCGCTGGCAGGCCGCGTCCCTGCTTGCCGCCGCCCCGATCGCCAGCCTGTCAGCCACTGATGCTGCGGCGGCTGCGCCGCTGCAGTCCCCGCCGGGCCAGCAGCGCATCGCCCCGGCTGCACTGGTCGAGCGCCTGCACCAGCGCGTGCTGTCCGGGCAGAGCGCCACCGCCACGCTGGAACACTGGTGCGCCGAGCACGGCCTGGCCGAACAGGCGCGGGTGCGCGCCGTGCGCATACACGGCCAGGACAAGCCCGCGCCCGCCGACGTGCTGCAGGCGCTGGGCGTGAAGCCGGGTGCCGACCTGCGCTATCGCCGCGTGCAGCTGGTCTGCGGCAGCCGCGTACTGTCCGAGGCCGACAACTGGTACCTGCCCGGCCATCTCAGCCCGGCCATGAACCAGGTGCTGGACAGCACCGATGAACCGTTCGGTCGCGTGGTCGGCCCGCTGGGTTTCCAGCGCCAGACCCTGGCCGACCAGACGTTCTGGCCGCCGCGGGGCGAAGGCGATCACGGCGTGATCCTGGAAGTGCGCGCCCTGCTGCGCGACCGCCAGCACCAGCCTTTCAGCTATGTCATCGAGTCGTACCTGATGCAGGCGCTTCCCTAGCTTGATGTATCGCCGGGCGTGGTCCGGCGCTACCGCGTCGTAATGCCATTCGCCGCCGGGTCGGTGGAAAACACGAAACGGCCGATCGACTGCCCCCCGCCCTGCAGGAATTCGCCACTCATGAACGCGTACTGTGGCGCGGCACTGTCGTCCCCGAACGTTCTGGTCCAGTGGCTGAATCCGTCGGCATTCCCGTTGTGGATTTCGCCCATGCACAGGCTGTAGCCACAAGCGAAGGAGGCCAGCGCCATGTCCGGCCCCAGCGTGCGTGCCACTGCCGCGCGGTACAGCGTGGTCAGATCCTGCGCTTCGGGATTGCCCGCGGCATCACGCTCGAACTGCAGCAAGGCCCGTGCATAGGCCTTGCTGGAGCCGATGACCTTGCCGGCCTCCTGGTCGGACAGTGCACCCTCACTCATCAGCATGTTTTCACCGTCCAGGCTCCCCCGTGTCGTGGGCTTCCTGCCATGGGCGGTCAATGCAGGTGGTGCAGCACCGAGCGTCTGGTCTGCTGCCTGCGCCGAAGCCGCCGGTCCCGCATCGGGCATGTTGCCCAACGGTGCCTTCGACGCAACGGCTGTTGCCGATACCGGCGCTGCGGCAACATCAGCACTGCCCACGGCCGCCCCGGCATTGTCACCGCTGCACCCCGCTGTCACCAACAGCACCCCCGCCAGTAAACACGCTCTTCCTGCGCCCATGACTGCCATCCTTGGTCTTGATGGCCGAAGCATGCCAGCTCGCGCGCCTTCGCACATGTGCACACGCACAAAGAAAAGCCCGGCAATGCCGGGCCTTTCGTTCGCCTGCCGGATCAGCGGAACCGGTAGTCCAGCTGCACCCAGTACTGGCGGCCATACGGGTCGTAGTTGCCGACCGGGTAGAACGGCCAGCCGCCACCGTTCTTGTCCGCCGGCGGGCGGCTGTCACGCAGGTTGTTGACGATCACGCCCACCGACAGGTTCTCGCCGAACTGGCGGAACACGCTGGCGTTGTAGGTCATGTACGGCGCGATGCGGCCACTGCCATCGGTCTTCGGCAGCGAGCCGAAGCGGTTGCCGTACAGCGTTGTGGTCCAGTCACCCTGGTTCCAGGTGATGCTGCCGTTGGCCTTGCTGCGCCACTGGTAGTCATCCAGCGAGTTGCGGATGTCACGCTCCGGATCATCGGAGAACTGCCGGTATTTGTGCTCCAGTACCACGGTGTAGGCCAGGCGCGTGGTGAAGCGGCCGTAGCGGCCGGCATCGAAACGCCAGTTGCCCTTCAGGTCCAGGCCGCGCACCGATTCGGAGGCGGCGTTGATCGGGTTGATCAGCACACGGGTCACCTGGTCCGGCTGCACGGTCGCATTGGACGGGTTGCGGATCACCCGCGACAGCGCGTCCTGGCACAGCGGTGAACCGATATCGCGCGCTTCGCCGCCCAGCGTGCGGCCCAGGCGGCAATCGGCCTCGTCACGCAGGATGCGGCTGGTATCGAGGCTGGTCACCTCGTTGTCGATGCGGATGTCGTAGTAGTCGGCGCTGAAATCCAGGCCGGACAGCGGCGACCAGACCACGCCGAAGCCATACGACTTGGCAGATTCCGGCTGCAGCTGCGCATTGGCGCGGTTGCTGTAATCGATCGACAGGCCGTTGTAGTCGCAGTTGTCGTACGACTGGCCTGCGGTGCGGCAGCGCCAGTAGTCGGTCATGCCCGGGTTGTAGCCGCGGGTTTCGGTGGCGAACACGTAGTTCATGTCCGGCGCACGGAAACTGGTCGCCGCCGTACCGCGGATCAGCAGGCTCTCGACCGGACGGAACTCGACGCCGAAGCTCCAGGTCGCCTTGCCGATGTGCTCGCCACCAGCACGGTACTGGTCATAGCGACCGGCCAGCGTGGTGGTCAGCGACTGCAGCAGCGGCAGCTGAAGTTCCACACCTGCGGCATAGCGGTCACGCTCGCCGCCGGCACCGATACCGGCGCTGGTATTCCAGAACTCGCCGCTGCCCAGGCGCGGGTCCGGGCGGTTGCGGTAGCCTTGGCTGCCGGCTTCGACCACCGCCGCCAACGCCGCATCGCCCCCAGGCAGCGCGAACAGGCGGCCGTTGACGCTGGCACTGAAGGTCTGCAGCCATGCCGCATTGCGGCTTTCCTGGTAGTCGGACAGCCCCTCGTACTCGTTCGGGGTCAACGGTTTGAACAGGCGTGCCGGGTCGGGCGCATAGATCTCAACGCCGTTGCGTACGCCCAGCTTCGGGCCGAGCAGGTATTCGTTGATGCCAGCCAGCAGCACCGGGCGGCGGGTGCGGTTCTCGTAACGCGAGCGGCTGTAGACCGCCTCATAGTCCCAGCCACTGTCGCCAATCTGGCCACGTGCGCCGACATTGAACGACCACGAGTTTTCCAGGAAGCGGTTGGCATTGCGCGGCAGGCCGCCGATTTCCTCCGGCGCGAAGCGGCGATACCAGCTTTCCAGGTTGCCGGTGGTCTGGTTGTAGAAGTAGTTGCGGGCCGAGGTCCAGGTCGGTGCACGCGTGTTGTTGTAGATCCCCGCGCTGCCCACGGCGACATCGGCGAACAGGTCGGTGGTCTCGTTGACGTGGAAGGTCAACAGGCCGTAGCCGTTGAGGTTGCGCTTCTCGGTCTGCACCGTCCAATAGCTGGCCGCTGCCTCATTGCTGCCGCAGTACCAGCCCTGGCGCGGGTTGTTGGCGCGGAACACACTGCCGCCATAGATGTCCGACGCTGCCTCGCAGCCGTTGACGCCCGGATCGATGTTGCGACCGGTGGCAGCATTGCGGCGATAGGCGATCGCGGTCGCCTGCGGCGCCTTGCCGGCCGGGTCATCATCCAGCGAATCCATGAAGTCGCGCTGGCGCGCATGGATCGCCTTGCGCACATCGAACTCGAAGCCGAACAATGCATCCCAACGCTCGCCGGAACTGCCACCGACCACCTGCGCGCGCTGGTTGTCACCACCGCCCTGCTGGGTGCCGCCGGCGCGCACGTTCACGTCCACACCCTCAAAGCGGTCCTTGAGGATGATGTTGACCACGCCGGCGATGGCATCGGAGCCGTACACCGCCGACGCACCCGCAGCCAGCACCTCGATGCGCTCGATCAGCGCGCTGGGAATGTTGGCCAGGTTGACCACGTTCACCGAGCCCTCGTAGGCCAGCGGGTAGTCGGCCTGGCGGCGGCCGTTGACCAGCACCAGCGTGCGGTTCGGGCCCAGCCCGCGCAGGTTGATGGTGTTGGCGGCCGGGGTGAAGGTATTGCCGAAGTCCTCGCCCTGCACGTTGCCGGTATTCTCGGTCAGCGCGCTCAGCGCATCGAAGGCGTTGCGGTAACCCTGCGCGTCGATCTGCTCGCGGCTGATCACCGTCACCGGCGACGGTCCCTCGACACTGGCACGTGGAATGCGCGAGCCGGTGACCTTCACTTCCTGCAGTGAGACGGGTGCGCTTTCCTGCGCGAAGGCCGGCAACGAGACCAGCATCAGGGACGACAGCGCGAGCACCAGCGGACGCGGGCGCAGCGCCTTGTGAAAGGCGGACATGGGCTTCCTGGGGGAGTGGGTGGTGGTACGGGAGCAGCGGCCTGAGCGGCGCATAACGATCCCGTAACGAAAGTGTCCTGAATGGATGGTTTCAACGGAAATGACCAGCCCTGATGGGCTTATGCCTGAACCGAATCAGGGCCGGCCCGATGCCCGGCATGTTTTTGCAATGTTTTGAATGGTCTGGCGCTGCTGGCACGGTCATTGTTGCTGGGATGACGACCCCGTACCCGACCCCCGCTCTTCCCCCGCTGCGCCCGGTGCAGCGCCGCCATCTGCTGCAGCTGCAGGCGGCGCCGGTCACCTTGCGTCCATTCCTACGCACCGATCTGCCACGCTGGCGCTTGTTCGATGACCGCCGCCGGCGCGGCCGCCGTCAACCCGGCGACATCGACGAAGAGGCACGCTTTCTCGCCCACATGCATCGCTCACGGCTGGAGCAGGACAACGATCAGCTGCTTCTGGGGGTGTTCGACGACGAACACGGCACGGTGCTGGATCAGCTGCATATCCGCCTGCAGTCGCTGCACGCGCGCAGTGCCGAGTTGCTGTCGCTGCAGCACTGGCACCCGCATACCGACGCCGCGCTGCGGGCGCTGTGCCCGTTCCTGTTCGAGGATGTCGGCCTGCATCGCCTGTTCGTGATGCTGCCACCAGACTGCAATGACCCGTTCGCCACTGCGCTGCACGCCTTCGGCTTCGAGCAGGAAGGCCTGCTGCGCGACCATCATCTGGATCTGGATGGCTGGCAGGATCGCCAGCTGCTGGCATTGACCGCGCCGATGTGGCGCGGCCAACATCGCGTGCTGGACTAGCGCACCCGCTCCAGCGCATTGCCGGCACCGGTCAGCACCGAACACGCGTGGTCCTGCAGTTCTTCAGCGCTGGCCTCGTTGCCGGTTCCGGCGTCCACGCGGGTGGCCAGCAGAATGAAGCCCGGACCGCCCTGCACGGCGTCCCGGCCGGCCACGACCAGGCTCCACTGGCCCACGTCGTCCACGCCAGCGAGGTCATAGGCCAGCAGATTGAGCGGATTGGCGGTCAGTTCCTCGCCCGGCAGCAGGCGGGCCTGGTACTGATGGCCGCGCAGCAGCACCGGCAACGGTGCCCAGCGGCTGCCGACGGCGGCAGCATGCGTGTCCAGCGCCTGCAGCACGTCGGCACGCAGGCAATCCACATGGATATGCAGCTGGTGCTGCGAACGGCCGTGCGGCGAGTTCAATGCCAGGCTGGCGACGTTGCGCGGCAGCGGTTGCCGCAAGGCCTGTTCGGTGTGGCTGCGCGCCTGCCAGGCCGCAGCGAAGTAGTTCGGTGCACCGCGCTGGTACAGGCTGCGGTTCTCGATACCGCTGACCTTGTCCAGCGGCATCAGCAGGAACTGGTAGTCGCCGTGCGCGTCCTTGACCAGCACATCGCGGCGGTCTGCGGCCGTCTCCACGCGCAGGCAGTCGCCGCGTGGACCTTCGGCGCCCCGGCAGTCACGTTCGATCAATCGCCACAATGCATCGGAATGGGCCGGCGCCGGCGGTGGCGCGCTGGCACAGGCGGACAACAGCAGCAGGGACGGCAGCAGGAAGGAGCGCAGGGACACGGAAACGACTCACGGAGCAGGCACGGCAGACAGCGCCGCGCTGCATTCTAGCCAGTGCAATGCTGCAATCAGTAGGTGCCGAACGGCACTTCAACCACGATCGGGGCGGCACCCTCGCCGGCCTGCAGGCTGTAGCGGTCCAGCGCGCCGTCGTCGTCGGCGTGCGGCTGGCGCTGGAAATGCAGCGGGTAGCGGGTGTCCCCCAGGCGCACGGCGCTGCCGTCGGCCTCCAGCGCGGCGCCTTCCGGAATCAGCAGCCCGCCCAGATCGCTGTACGCGCCAGGCACATCGGCGAAGCTGTAGTCGGCCAGCTCGTCCACCCGCTGCATCGCATAGACGTGCGGCACATAGGGGCGTGCGGGGCTGCGGCCATTGCTCAGGTCGGTCACCCAGGCCTGCGGCAGGTGGTACTGCTCACGCAGCGCAGCCACGCCCAGCGAGGGACTGGCCACCTGCAGGCAGCACACCGTCCGCTTGCCTTCACGGTCGAGGATGGCGAAACGATCGCCTCGGGTCGCCGCCTGCGGCAGCATGGCAAACGCCAGGTTGCGCTGCGCAGGCTCGTAGCCCGCTTCGGTCTGCAGGTTGCGCCAGGCACCGAATACCGGGGTTTCGAGCGGCGCGGGTTCCGGATCGGCAGCGGAGGCGGCAAACGCCACGCCCAGCAACGACAACACCAGCGCCGTCATCGTCCTGTCTTTGCCGCGGAAACTGCCTGCCGTCATACCGTATCCAACACCTGCGCCGGAAAGGCCCGGCCTGCCCGCCGGCGTTCTGCCAGCCATCCCTCCCACTATGCAATGGCCGCGCTGTGCCGGCAATGACCGGGACGCTGACGTCTTTCGCACGCCGAGTGCTATCGTTCCCGCCATCATCCCCTGCGCAGGAGCGCTCGCATGTCTGCATTCCGTCTGTCCCTGTTGCTGCCGGCCTCCGCCCTGCTGCTGTCGGCCTGTGTCAGCACGCCTGGCCCGGAAGTCAAAGGCAGCGGCCGCTGCGACGCCAGCCAGCTCGGCTGGGCGATCGGCCAACCGGCCAATGAGCCCAACATCCGCCGCCTGTCCCGCGAGAGCGGTGCCGGCCTGGTCAACCCGATCGGCCCCAGCACCATCACCACCAAGGACATTCGCCAGGACCGCCTGCGCGTGTTCGTGGACAAGGACAACATCATCACCGCCACCCGCTGCGAGTAAGCGCCGCCACCGCTCTTGTAGAGTCGAGCCATGCTCGACTGGCTTTTCGTGCGGCCCATCCGAAGACCAGTCGAGCATGGCTCGACTCTACATTTCAGGGTTCGGTATAGCCGGCACAGTCCGGCAGCGCCTGGTCAGGATGGAACATCCCCTCCGCGAAGCGGAACAGCCGCGTGTAGCTGCACGCCGGATCCTGCTCGGTGCGCAGATCCTTCTTCTTCAGCGGCCCCTTCGCCAGCGAATCCTCGAAGCGTGAGACACCGGCAGGAAACCGTGTCGCCACGGTCTGGTAGCGCAGCACCGGCATGCCCTCGGCAGCCGTATCCAGCGCCAGCTTCGCCGAGAAGCCGTATTCGTCGTGGCAGGCACCCGCGCGCTGTTTCACGTCCTGCTCGCTGAAACAGGCGCGGATCATCGCATTGCCCAGCCATGGCACGGTCAGCACGTCGTCGTCCACCTGGATGTCGTCCTGCAGGTGGCGTACGCGTGCCAGCTGCAGGGTGGACGCGTCAGCACCTCCACCGGAGTACATGGTGCTGAACGTGACGATGCCACCCACCAGCACATTCTGGCGGGTGCGCTGCTGCGGATCGGTCACTGGTTCACCGCTGCCCACGCCTGGGGCCAGCCGCACGATCTACGGCCACAGTGACAGCTCGCTTTCCTGCGGCACGTCGATGCTGACGTGGTAGGTGTGCGGCTTGCCCGGGCCCGGCGCCTTCTCAAGCACTTCCAGCACGGTCGGCCGGTCACCCTCCTCGGCGACCGGCTGCACGCGCACGCACCAGTTGCCGTCCCGCGTGCAGTCATAAAGCCCCGACGGCCCGGTCTCACTCGCGATCAGCACCTGCCCCAGCGGCTCCATCACGTTGCCGGCGGCATCGCGCTGCTGCGGCAGGATCGAGCCTTGGGCCAGCACCAGCACCGGGGTAGCCAGCAGTGCAGCGTACAGGGTGGCACGGGCGGTAGCGGTGGGCATGGATGGCTCCTGCGGCTGGGCTTTCGATGGTAACCGTTGCCCGCCATCACCTTTGTAGAGTCGAGCCATGCTCGACGGCTGTTTGTCGGGAAGAGCAGCCGAGCATAGGCTCGGCTCTACATCATCCGCAGTCGCAGCTCCCCCAGCCCTTGGCTTTCGACGTCTGGCCGATGCCCGGATTAAAGGTATTGCTCGGGTCCAGCTGCTTGTAGAACCCGGCCAATGCGGGCTTGGCCGGGTACAGGTGGCCGACGTTGTGCTCGGCCGGATACTCGGCGCCACGCCGGTCCAGCAGCGCCCACATCGCGTGCTCGATCGCCATCGGGTCTTCGCCCTTGCGCGCGATGTAGTCCTGGTGGAACACGTGGCACAGGAAGTGCCCGTAGTACAGCTTGTGCAGCAGGCGGCCGTCGATATCGGCCGGCAACTGCTCGAACCAGTCGGCATCATCTCGGCGGAGGGCAATGTCCAGCGCCACGATGTCCTGCACCTGGTCGCGATGCACTTCGCGGTAACGCACCGCGGCACCGGCCACGGCGAAGCGATGCAGGAACGCCTTGCGCCCCTCCTCCGCCGTGCAGTGGAAATAGCCACCTTCGTGGCCAGCGAAGAAGTCGCGCAGCCAGGCCTCGGTTTCTGCTGCATCCTGCGCGGAGACCTTCAGCAACAGATGATGCTCATAACGCTGGCGGAACTCGCCCATGCGCTTGGGCAGGTGCGAAGGCAGCAGGCCGGTCAGCACCTGCATCACCCGGTCGGTCACCCCACGCAGGCCCAGCCGTTCGAACCAGCCGTCGACCCGGCTCTTCAACGCGAACGCGGCGGGCACGCGGGAAGTGCCAAGGCGGTCGATCAGCAGGAAGCTGTCCTTGCCGTAGCGCTCGCCGATGTCATAAGCATCGCGGTGGATGTACTCACCGGCAATCGGCAGGCGCTCGAATCCGGTCAGCAGCTGGCGCCGGATCGCGGTCAGGCTGTCGGTGCGGTTGCTGCCGATGTAGAAGACCTCGGCGGCCTCCTTTTCGAAGGTATCCAGGCGCACCGCGAACACCGCCAGCTTGCCGGCCGAACCGGCCGCTTCGTAGTGGCGGCTGGGATCAGCGTTGAAGCGCGCCGGGGTATCGGCATCGACCCGGCGCACTTCGTCGGCGTAGCGTGGATCGGAGGCCGCGCGGCCGTCGCCGTCACCCACGTCGGCAGCCGCATAGTCGCCAGCCTGCAGTCGCTGCAGGATCTGCTCGGGTGTATCACCCAGCGCGATGCCCAGATGGTTGACCAACTGCAGCTGGCCCTGCGCATCGACCTGCGCGTACAGGGCCAGCTCGGTGTAGGCAGGGCCACGGCGCACCAACGCGCCGCCGGAGTTGTTGCAGATGCCGCCCAGCACCGAGGCGCCGATGCAGGATGAGCCGATCACCGAATGCGGTTCACGGCCCAGCGGGGCCAGCGTCTGCTCCAGGCGGTCCAGCGTGGCGCCCGGCAGGCACAGCACCTGGCGGCCCTCGTTCAACAGCTGGATGCCGGTCAGGCGCAGCGTGCTGACCAGCACGATCGGCCGCCCGTAGTCGTTGCCATCCGGGGTCGAGCCGCCGGTCAGGCCGGTATTGGCCGCCTGCAGGATGATCGCCGCCCCACCCTGCACCGCCACCTGCAGCACGTGCCACAGTTCCAGGAGGGTACCCGGACGCACCACCGCCAACACGGGGCCATCACCGAAGCGGTAGCCGCGACGGAAGCGGCGCGTGGCCTTGTCACCGATCAATACATGGCGGCTGCCGACCGCGTCGCGCAACTGCGCCAGCACGGCATCGTGGCCAATCATGGCAGGTTGACCAGTGAATCGCGGCCGATGTCGGCAATACGGTGCGCACCGGTCAGTGTCATCGCCACGCGCATCTCCTTGGCGATCAGGTCCAGCAGGTTGGCCACGCCGGCTTCGCCCTGGGCGGCCAGTGCATAGACGAAGGCACGGCCCAGCAGCACGGTGTCGGCACCCAGCGCCAGCATGCGCACCACGTCCAGGCCGGTGCGGATGCCCGAATCGGCGAGAATCTTCAGGTCGCCCTGTACCGCGTCGGCAATCGCCGGCAGTGCGCGTGCGGTGGACAGCACGCCATCCAGCTGGCGACCACCGTGATTGGAGACCACGATGCCATCGGCACCGAACGTGACCGCATCGCGCGCGTCATCCGGGTCGAGGATGCCCTTGATCACCATCGGGCCTTTCCAGAACTCGCGGATCCACTCCAGGTCCTTCCACGAAATGGAGGGATCGAAGTTGCTGCCCAGCCAACCGATGTAATCCTCCAGCCCGGTCGGGTTGCCGCGGTAGGTGGAAATATTGCCCAGATCGTGCGGGCGGCCGAACAGGCCCACGTCCCACGCCCAGTGCGGGTGGGTGATGGCCTGGCCGATGCGGCGCAGCGAGGCGTTCGGGCCGCTCATGCCCGAGTGGGCATCGCGGTAGCGCGCACCCGGTACCGGCATGTCCACGGTGAACACCAGCGTGGTCACGCCCGCGGCCTGTGCGCGCTCCAGCGCATTGCGCATGAAGCCGCGGTCGCGCAGCACGTACAGCTGGAACCACATCGGCCGCTGGATGGCCGGGGCCACTTCCTCGATCGGGCATACCGATACGGTGGACAGGGTGAACGGGATGCCACGACTGTCGGCCGCGCGCGCCGCCTGTACTTCACCGCGCCGGGCATACATGCCGGTCAGGCCGACCGGCGCCAGCGCCACCGGCATCGCCAGTTTTTCGCCGAACAGCTCGGCTTCCAGGCTCAGGTCGGACATGTTGCGCAGGATGCGCTGGCGCAGCGCGATGTCGGACAGATCGGAAACGTTGCGCTTCAGCGTGTGCTCGGCATACGCGCCGCCATCGATGTAGTGGAACAGGAACGGCGGCAGCCGGCGCTCGGCAGCAGCACGGTAATCGGTGGAGGCGGAGATGATCATGGGGTCAACCGTGTGGGGAAGGTAGACGCGAGGCCCGCGCACGCCGGGCTTCGTTGTCATCGAGGGTGCGCAGCGTGGTGTGCACGAACTCGAGGTGGGCATGCGCGGCGGCGCGCGCGCGTTCGGGGTCGCCGGCCAGCACCGCGTCCATCATCTCGCGGTGCTGGTCGGACAATGGCGAGAAGGTCCTCGCCGAGGTGTAGAGCTTTTCGCGGCTCTGCGAGATGTTGGTCTGCAGCAGTTCGAACAGGCCGCGCATCACCTGCAGAAGGACCAGGTTGTGCGAAGCCTCGGCGATGGACAGGTGGAAGGCCGCGTCGGCCTCCGCTTCACCGGTGGGGTCGTCCTTGCCGTGCGCGTCCATCATGGTCTGGAAGGCCTGCGCGATGCGCGTGCGGTCCTCGTCGGTGGCACGCAACGCTGCATGCCATGCAGTGGCACCCTCCAGCGCGTGACGGATCTCCAGCACGTCGAAGCGATACTCCGGGTCGCCCTGGAACAGCGGCAGATACGGCGCCAGCGGTTCATCCAGCGCCTGCCGCGCGCGCGCCGCAGGTTCGGCCACGTAGGTACCGCCACCAACCCGTGCGGTCAGCAGACCCTGGCTGGCCAGCTGCGCGATGGCCTCGCGCAGCGCGGTGCGCGAGACCCCCAGCTGCACCGCCAGGGCGCGCTCGGCCGGCAGCCGGTCGCCCGGCTGCAGCCGCTGTTCCTGCACCAGGCCGCGCAGCTGCGCGGCCACCTTGTCCGAAATACGTTGCGTGCTCATGGCGCCATTGTGGCCCGAAGCGCGCAGCAGAGGGTCAGGCCGCGCGGCATGGCTCAGGGAATCATCCAGGTCAGCCAGTAGGCCTGGGCCAGGGTGATCAGGCCGACCATCGTAGTGAAGATCAGGCTGTGCTTGACCGTGAAGCGGAACAGGTCCGATTCCTTGCCGGCCAGGCCGACCGCAGCACAGGCAATGGCGATCGACTGCGGCGAGATCATCTTGCCGGTGACGCCGCCGGTGGTGTTGGCCGCCACCAGCAGCACGTCGGACACGCCGATCTGCTGCGCAGTGGTTGCCTGAAGGGCCGAAAACAGCGCATTGGACGAGGTATCCGAGCCGGTCAGGAACACGCCCAGCCAGCCCAGGAACGGCGAGAAGAACGGGAACGCGTCACCGGTGTGCGCCAATGCCAGCGCCAGCGTTGCCGACAGGCCCGAATAGTTGGCGATGAAGGCAAACGCGAGCACCATGCCGATCGAGTAGATCGGCATGCGCAGCTCACGCACGGTTTCGCCGAAGGTCTGCAGTGCCGACCGCGCCGGCATGCGCAGCGCGATGATCGCGATCACTGCGGCGAGGATGATCGAGGTGCCGGTGGCCGAGAACCAGTCGAATTTATAGACCGCCTCATAGCTGAGCGGCGCGTCCACGATCGGCGGCATCTTCTGCACCCTCTGGTCGAGGCCGGGCACCGGGAGCTTCAGCACCCAGCTTTCCAGCGGGCCGCCCGCCGCGAACAGCGACTTGAACGGCTTGATGCTCCACAGCGTGACCATCGCGGTGAGGATCAGGAACGGCGACCACGCCTTGGCGATCTGGCCCACGCTGTAGCGCGGCGCCTCCAGTGCCTGTGCGGCCGCCTCGGCGCTGGTTTCGGTATCGAAGCGGAAGATTCGTACCGGCTTCCAGCGGCGCAGGAACAGGGTCAGGCAGACCAGCGACGCCAGCGAAGCGGTGATGTCCGGCAGCTCCGGGCCGATGAAGTTCGAGGTCAGGTACTGCGCGATGGCGAACGAGCCACCGGCCACCAGCACTGCCGGCCAGGTTTCCTTGATGCCACGCCAGCCGTCCATGATCGCCATGATCCAGAACAGCACGATGAGGGTCAGGAACGGCAGCTGGCGACCGGCCATCTGGCCGATCTCGAATGCATCCAGGCCGGTGACCTGCCCGGCCACGATGATCGGAATGCCCATCGCGCCGAACGCCACTGGCGCGGTGTTGACGATCAGGCACAGGCCGGCGGCATACAGCGGCTTGAAGCCCAACCCGACCAGCAATGCCGCGGTGATCGCCACCGGCGCACCGAAACCGGCCGCGCCCTCCAGGAAGGCACCGAAGGCGAAGCCGACCATCAGCATCTGCAGGCGCTGGTCTTCGGTGACCGACAGGATCGAAGCCCGGATGATGTCGAACTGACCGGTCTTGACCGAGACCTTGTAGAGGAACACCGCGCCGATGATGATCCAGGCGATCGGCCACAGGCCGTAGACGAAGCCGAAGCCGGCCGCACCCAGCGCCTGGGTCAACGGCATGCGGTAGAACAACAGGGCCACGCCAAGCGCGATGGCCACGGTGATCGTGCCGGCCAGCCAGCCCTTCATGCGCAGCACGGCCAGGGCAACGAAGAAGAACGCGATCGGCAGCAGCGCGATCAGGCTGGACAACCACAGGTTGCCGGCGGGGTCGTACAGGTGTTGCCAGGGCTGCATGAAGACTCTCGACTGGATGCGGAAGGTGCCCCACCGCAGGCGGTGGATCGCCGTGGTCACCCATTATTGGTACTACCAATAATGATTTCGATCAGACCACTTGCGGCGGATTTAACCGCCACTCCGACGAAGAGCCTATTAGACCATAGAGCTAGATGGCGTATTGGTACGACCATTAGGGTAGTCACCGTAGTGCCGGCCTCTGCCCGGCAACTCGGGCTTCCCTAAGAAATCCTTTTCTCCAACCGCCGCATCACCGCCAGCACCAGCACGCACAGCACGCTCACCCCGATGGCGATCACGTACTTGCTGATCCCCACCGCAATCCCGATGGCCGCCGCCATGATCAGCGAGCTGGCCGTGGTCAGGCCGCTGACCTGGTCTTCGCGCGAGCCGCGCAGGATGGTGCCGGCAGCAACGAAACCAACGCAGGCCACCACCGCCTCGATCAGGCGCACCGGATCGACCTGCAGCAGGTCGCGGTAGCGCTCCTGCTGGAAATGCTCGGCCACCGAGTCGCCCAGGCCGACGATCAACGCGGCAGCCCCCGCGATCAGCATGTGCGTGCGCAGGCCGGCGGCGTGCTTGCCCATCTCGCGCTCGACGCCGAGCACGCCGCCGAACAACATGGCTGTGGCCACGCGCAGCAGGATCGAGACGTCCTGGGTAAGTTCCATGGGAAAGCTCCGGGATTTTCCCGGAGCGTCGCTCGGCAGCCGTGGCACAACGGTGAAGGTGGCACCACAGCGCGTTCACCTGATAGCGCCAGGCATGCCCGGCGTCATCGTCGCCTGCGATCACCGCATCATTGCGCCAGATAGCCACCATCGATGGCGTAGTACGCGCCGGTCGCGAACGAGGCATCGTCGCTGGCCAGCCAGGCCACCAGCGCCGCCACTTCCTCGGCCGTACCCAGCCGCTTCAAGGCGTGGCGGCCTTCCAGCGTGGCGCGCACCTTCGGGTCCATCTTCTCCAGCAGCGGTGTGCTGATGAAGCCTGGACCGACCGCGTTGACACGGATGCCGTCGGCGGCATGCTCCCACGCGGCGGTCTGGGTCAGCCCGACCACGCCGTGCTTGGCCGCCGCATAAGCGGTGGAACCGGCATAGCCCACCTGGCCCAGGATCGAGGCCATGTTGATGATGCTGCCGCCGGTTCCAGCAGCGCGCATTGCCTGGATCTGCGCACGCTGACACAGGAACACGCTGGTGAGGTTGACGTCGATCACGCGCTGCCAGCCATCGATCGGATAGTCACCGCTGCTGGCGGCTGGCCCACCGATACCGGCGTTGTTGACCGCCACATGCAGGCCGTCGAGCTCCTTGATCGTGCGCTGCACCGCTGCCTCCACCGCAGCGTCGTCGGTGACGTCCAGCGCGATGCCGATGGCCTGCGCACCGGCATCGCGCAACTGCGCCACGGTCGCATCGACCGCATCCTCCTTCAGGTCCCAGACCGAGATCCGCGCGCCGGACGCGGCCAGCGTCTGCGCCACGGCCAGGCCGATTCCAGATACGCCGCCGGTCACGATCGCGGTCTTGCCGGTGAGCTGGTAGTCAATCATCTGCGTTCTCCATCAGTGGGGGTATCGAAGTGGCCTGCAACAGCCAACTGCCCCACCCTACGCGTGCGCCCGTGATGACCTGGCTGACATCGCGCCTACGGATGATCGTTCCAGCCATGAAACCTCAACTCAAGTTGATGTATGGAATTGCGTACGGATATGCATGCAAAACGCCGGCGTATGTTCGGCGGCATTTTCACTTTGGCCGTAATCGTCAATCGTTTTGACCCTATTTAAATCAAAAGCGCGCGAATCGAGGCGACAATGTGAAACGTTTCCAGTTTCTGCGACACATTCCATTCAATCTGGTGTTCCCCCACCATCCGGAGTGCCCACGCCACTGCCTTCCAGCACGTCTGCACGGGTAATGACCGGATCTGCATCTGCGTTGCAGAGCGCGTGGGCGAGGTAATGCCAGCGTCCACCTCCAAAGCACGTGCCGAGCGATGTCCCGATATTTCACTTTTGCCGATTACCGCCGCTTCGGCCACCGTCATGGCTTCGATTACCGCGCCGACCCGGAACACCTGCGCGACGACCAGTGGGCCGGCCATGGCGAGGTCAACGAGCAGTTCCTGCGCGGCGGCATGAGTCTGATCGCCTCCGACGTCCATAATCGCTTTCCATATGTCGCCACGGCCCAGCAGAGTCCCGGCCTGGCCATCCGCGTGATGCTGCTGGGCGAGGTCGATGTGCGCGTTCCGCGACGCGCTGGTTTCACCCTTCGCGCTGGCACGGCGATGACCGCACACCACCGCGAGGAGGTCGAGATGACTGGTACGCATCCCGGCGAAACGCGCATGCGCGGCGTCAGCGTCATGGTGCCCGGCAAGATCGATCCGGACCTGTTCCATCTGCCGCAGCTGGAGACCGCGCTCAACACCCACCTGGAATGCCGCCATTGGGCCATTCCGCATACCCTGCTGCCGGTGCTGGGCCAGCTGTTCGACAGCCCATGGGAGGACGGCATCGACGCGTTGTGGCGCGAAGGCGTCGCACTGCAGCTGCTGGCCGTTGGCCTGAAGGCCGAGGATCTGCAGACCGACCCTGTACGAACGCTGCGGGCCGGCCAGCGCGAGCGGCTGGAACGTGTGCGTGCCTACCTGCATGATGACCCCAGCCATGCCCACAGCCTGGTCGAACTGGCCCAGCTGGCCTGCATGAGCCCGAGCTCGCTGCGCCGCCATTTTGCCCAGCAGTACGGCTGCTCCGTGTTCGATTACCTGCACGAACAACGCATGCGCCACGCCGAACAGGGCCTGCGCGAGGACGGATGGACGGTTGAACAGGCCGCCGCCGCCAGCGGTTACCGCCACCCCAGCAACTTCGCGGCTGCATTCCGCAAGCGTTTCGGCCTGGTGCCCAGCCGCTGGCGCACGGGCCCCTCGAAGGTGGGCTGAAGGCTGGTGTTCTGGTAGGTGTCGACCTTGGTCGACACGCTCCTGCCCCATCGCGGATGCCGGCCAGCGGCCGGCACTACCACGTGCTGCCGGGCTATGCCCGGCGTCGTCCTCTCCGCCTCAGTACACCGGCAGATCGATGTAACTGGCCTGCGCCGCGCTATGCCAGACCCGCTGCGTGGCCTTCTGGTAATCGCCTGGCTTGGCCAGGTAGACGTTAGGCACGTAGGTCTGCGGGTTGCGGTCGTACAACGGGAACAGGCTGGACTGCACCTGCACCATCACCCGATGCCCCTTCTGGAACGTGTGGTTGGCGTTGGGCAGGTCGAAGCGATACGGCAGCACCTGGTTGGCCGCCAGCGGCTTCGGATCGCTGAAGCTCTCGCGGTAGCGGCCGCGGAAGATCGCCAACGACACCGGCAGCTCATAGCCCCCCATCTCCGGCGTCGACGCTTCCTGGTCCGGATACACGTCGATCAGCTTCACCACCCAGTCGCTGTCGGTGCCACTGGTCGAGGCCTGCAGATGCACCACTGGCGCGCCGCCGATGCGCAGCGGCGCGGTCAGCGGTTCAGTGATGAAGGTCAATACGTCCGGGCGACCATCGACAAAGCGCTGGTCCTTGACCAGCCAAGTGGTCCACATGTCGCGGTCACCGAAGCGGACCGGACGCGGCACGAACGGCACCGGCTTGGCCGGGTCGGACACGTACTCCTCGAAGTCGCCCTCGCCCGCCGCCGGCGCCTGGAATGCCAGCTTGCCGCCGGCCCGCAGGTACAGCGGCTTGCTGCTGGCGGCACAGCCCTTGTCGCAGCTGCGCGGCCAACCCTTCAGGCGATCCCAGTGGTTCTCGCCGGTGTTGTAGATCAGCACCGGCGGCGTGTCGGCCTTCGGCGCACCGTCCACCAGGTACTGGTCGAAGAACGGCTTGAGTACATCACGGCGGAACTGCAGCGCGGTATCGCCGTCGAACTTCAGCGCGCCCAGCTCGCTGCCGCTGTAGTTCACCTGGCTGTGCCGCCACGGGCCCATCACCAGGTAATTGCGGTTGTTGCCACTGTCGCGCCCTTCCATGGCCTGGTAGGCGTGGTTGGCACCCCACATGTCCTCCTGGTCCCACAGGCCCTGCAGCCACATGGTCGGCACCTTCAACGGTGTTTTCGCCATCACCGCGTCCAACGCCTGGCCCTGCCAGAAGCCGTCATAGGCCGGGTGCTCGACCAGCTTCTTCCACCAGGTCAGCTGGTCCACGCCGGTGAAGCGCGCGTAGTCGCCAGCCGAACCGATCCGGAGGAACGTGCTGTAGTCGTCGTAGCCGAGGCTGGGCAGCGGCGTACCCTTGCCGCGCTTCTCGGTCTGCATCGCGAAATAGTTGAAGTTGACCTGGCGGAACGCGCCGTAGTTGAGCCAGTCGTCCCCCATCCAGCCATCGACCATCGGGCTCTGCGGTGCCGCCACCTTCAGCGCCGGATGCGGGTCGGTCAGCGCCATCACCACGGTGAAACCCTCGTACGACGAGCCGAGCATGCCGACCTTGCCATTGCTCTCCGGCACGTTCTTCACCAGCCAGTCGATGGTGTCCCAGGCGTCGGTGGAGTGGTCGACTTTGGTGTTGTTCAACGGCCCGCGCAGCGGCCGGGTCATCACGTAATCGCCTTCGGAGCCGTACTTGCCACGGATGTCCTGGAACACGCGGATGTAACCGCCGTCGACGAACACCTCGTCGCCCTGCGGCAGCAGGTCGCGCATGCGCGGCGAATCACTGCGGCTGGCGCGGCCAGCGGCATCGTAAGGCGTACGGGTCAGCAGGATCGGCGCGTTGCGGGCACCCTTGGGCACCACGATCACGGTATGCAGCTTGGTGCCATCACGCATCGGCACCATCACCACGCGCTTGTCGTAGTCACGACCGACATCGGGGGCAACGAAGGGCTTGCCGCTGATGTCCGGGGTCATCGGCGGGGTATCGGCGGCCAGCACGGTGCTGGACAGGCAAAGGGCAATGGCTACAGCGACGGCACGCACATGCATGGACAACCCCTCCCGGCAGGAAAGCCTCAAGCCTACTCCTGCCCCGAGCCGTGAAGTGTGGGCGGGCTTTGCATTCTGGGGCGGATGCAGGCAGGACTGATGGCACATGTGCCCCCGGTGCCGCTGCGCTCACCGAAGACCAGTAGTGCCGACCGTTGGCCGGCAACTTCATGATCCCGGGGTGCGTTACGCGGTTGCCGGCCAGCGGCCGGCACTACCGGTCAGGCCACCGGCACTTCATGCAGCGCCAACCAGCGCCAGCGACCCTGCTCCTGCCGCAGCACGGCCAACGATTCGCGCCATGTGAGCTGACCGCTATCGAGCGAATGCCCTTCGCGATAGCGCAGCACCGCCAGCGGTGATGGCGCTTCCACCGCCTGCACGGCGTCGATGGAAATCTGCAGTCCTGGACGCGCGCCATGACCGCCCGCGAACAGTGCCTGCACGGCCTTCCGGTCCAGCCTGCGACCCGCGATGCCGACCATGCTGAAGTCTGCACAGAAGTGCGCCATCAGATCCGCCAGCGCATCGGCGCCGACATCGGCACGGAACCAGGCCTGCAGCTTGTCGTGCAGGTGGTGGACTTCATGTTCTGCGGTGATATCCATCAGGCATTCTCGGGTTGCGAAAGGGAAACAGAGTGCGAGTGGCGCAACAGCGCCATCGGCAACAGCGTCATTGCGGCGGCAAGACCCAGCGCCACGCTGGTGGCGCGTGCTGGCAGCCACTGCATGGCCAGCGCCAGCAACAGCGCAATGGCGGCAGTACCAAGGCAGAAACTGAGCTGACGGTTGAGGTTCCAAAGGGCACTGGCATCGCCCAACGCTTCACCCTCCACGCCGTGGAAAGCCAGTGTCTGCGCGGTACTGCTGCACAGGCTGCCACCGGCGCCCATCAGCGCGAACAACAGCGCAGCCAAGGCGAAGGCCGGCTGCGGCAACAGCGCCATCAACAGCAGGCCGCTGGCCTGCAGCAGCATGCCGGCACGCAGTAGCGTGGCCGGGCCGAAGCGAGCCAGCAGGCGCTTGCTGGCGGTGATCGCAATGGCCGAGGCCAGCGCCCACGGCAGCATCAACGCGCCGATGCGTGCCGCGCTGTAGCCGGCCTGGTGCAGCTGCAGGGTACTGACCAGCTGGCTGCCGATGAATACACCGGGTACGGCCAGATAGATCAGCATCGCCAGCCGCAGCCCGCGATGGGCCAACAGCGACCAGCGCAGCAGTGGCTGCGCCTGCCGACGTGCGTGCCGCAGGTGGGCCGCCGCCAACAGCATTGCGATCAACAGCAGTACGGCACCGGCGGCCCGATGGCCGGGTTCACCCAGCCAGGTCAACGCCAGCAGCAGCGCGCCCAGCGCCAGCATCGCGGTGGACAGCGCATAGGCCTGCAGGCGCGGCGCACTGCGCGCGCCATCGGTCGGCATCCAGGCCAGCACCAGTCCGATCGCCACCACCGCCACGGGCAGGCTGGCCCAGAGCACGCCGCGCCAGGACAACCACTGCACCAGCAGCCCGCCCAGCGCGGGCGCCAGTGCCGGCACCAGCAGCGCCACCAGCAGGATGCGCCGGGTCAACGCGCCACGCTGCTCGGGCGTGCACTGGCGGTAGGCCGCGGCCTGGGCCACTGGAATCAGCAGGCCGCCGGCCAGCCCCTGCAGCAGGCGCCAGCCCAGCAGCCAGCCGATCCCCGGTGCGGCGCCGGCCAGCGCAGCGGCAACCGCGAACAACAGCAACGCCACCAGCAGCAGGCGACGCTCGCCGCAGCGCGCAGCCAGCCAGGGCGCCAGCGGAATCACCACGCTCAAGCCCAGCATGTAGGCGGTGCCGACCCAGGCCAGGGTACCGACATCAGCGTGCAGTTCCGCTGCCAGTGCCGGATAGGACACCGTGGCGATGAACATGTTGACCAGATCCAGTGCGAACACCAGCAGGAAGATCGCCTCATGGCGCAGGCGGGGGGACGGCATCGGCGGCGCTCCAGCGGAGAAGTCGCCAGCATGCCGTGCGGGCCTTGTTGGAAAAACACGACGACAGCTGCAACACTGTCAAATCTGTTTTGACAATGGATCGCCATGGTCAGCCTCGACCGCTTCGATATCTTCCGCGCCGTGGTCGAGGCCGGCAGCCTGACCGCCGCCGCCGATCGCCTCGGCCTCAGTCGCGCGGTGGTCAGCTTCAACCTGAAGCGGCTGGAACAGGAGCTGGGCGTGACCCTGCTGCTGCGCAGTACCCGCCACCTAGCGCTGACCGAGGCCGGTGAACAGTTCCTGCAGCACTGCGTGCAGGCACTGGATGCCGCACAGGCAGCCATCGATGCCGCGCGCCGCGACCAGCATCAGCTGCAGGGCGTACTGCGACTGACCACTACTCCGGAATACGCGCAGCTGCGCCTGATCGCAGCGCTGGAGGCCTTCCGTGCGCGGCACCCGGCGCTGCAGCTGCACCTGTCGACCTCACCGGCACCGGCCGACCTGATTCCCGAACGTTTCGACCTGGCCATCCGCCTGGGCCGCCTGCCGGATTCAGGCCTGCATGCCAGCGAACTGGAACGGCATCCGCTGTGCGCGGTGGCCGCGCCCTCGTTGCTGGCCCGGCTGCCCTCCGCGGATGCAGCCGATGACCCGGTGCAGCTGGGCGCCCTGCCCCGCCTCGGCTACCCGCGCCTGGCCGATGTACCGGTGGTGGCGCCGGATGGCAGCGACGCATTGTTCGCCACCAACCCGGGCAATGCGGTGGTGCGCGTAGATGGTGCCAGCAGCCTGCGTGCCTTCGCCGTGGCCGGCGCCGGGGTCACCGTGCTGCCACGCTGGCTGATCGAGGACGACCTGGCCCAGGACCGGCTGCGCCCGGTACTGCGCCAGCACCGCTTCCCGCAGCAGAGCGTGTACGCGGTTTACCCGCACAGCGCGCAGCCCTCACCGAAGATACGGCAGCTGATCGATTTCCTGCGCGACCGGTTTGTCAGCCCGCCGGTGTAGAGCCGAGCCCATGCTCGGCTGCTCGTCGGCTCAGCCTTCACTGTTCATCAGCCGAGCGTTGGCTCGGCTCTACAGAAGCAGCACAAACAGACACGGCCCTGTGCGGGCCGTGTCTTCAGGCATCAGCGCAGCACCTGCTCCACCAGCTGCACGTCCACTGTCTGCAGTGGCTCGGCCGCATTGCGCGACAGCTGCACCTGGTAGGTGCCGCCGTCGATCTTCCACTGGCGCGCCTGTGCATCGTAGTGGGCCAGGGTCTTCGGCTCGGCTTCGATGCGGATGCGGCGCTGTTCGCCCGGCTGCAGGTTCACCTTGTCATAGCCGATCAGGCGGATCGGCGTGGTGCTGCCGGCGGGCAGCTTCAGGTACAGCTGGGCCACATCGGCACCGGCGCGCTTGCCGGTGTTGCGGATGTCGACGCTGGCAACCAGGCGCGAGCCTTCCACGCTCACCTTCAGGTTGTCATAGGCGAACGAGGTGTAGGACAGACCATGACCGAACGCGAAGGTGGGCGTCAGGCCCTTGGCCGCCATCCACTTGTAGCCGACGTTGGCGCCCTCGATATCGAAATCGAATACATCACCGAACGGCTTGGCCGGCTTGAAACCGAGGCCGTCGATGTGCGGGCGCGGCAGCTGCGATTCGTCCGTCACCCAGGTCACCGGCAGGCGGCCCGACGGATTGACCTGGCCGGTCAGCAGCGCGGCGATGCCTTCGCCACCGCGGATGCCCGGGTACCAGGCCTGCAGCATCGCCGGCACCTGCGCCAGCCACGGCGTGCGCACCGGGCCATTGGTTTCCAGCACCAGCACGGTCTTCGGGTTGGCCTTGGCCACCGCCGAGATCAGCGCGTCCTGGTTGTCAGGCAGCTGCATGTCCGGCAGGTCCACCGATTCGGCGGCCCACTGGGTAGCGAACACGATGGCCACGTCGGCCTGTGCTGCTGCCTCGGCCGCAGCGGCGGCATTGGTGCCATCCACATACGCAATGGTCGCGTCCGGGCGCGCCGCACGCAGCGATTCCAGCGGCGAGGACGGGTGGAAGATCACCGGGCCCGGCCAGGTGGTCGGCATCACGCCCGGTACCGCGTTGGTGCCCTTGGCGGTCACGCCCACCATCGACGAACCACCGCCACCGATCACGCCCTTGTCGGCGTGGCCGCCGATGATGACGATGCGCTTCACGCTGTCGGCCAGCGGCAGCAGGCTGCCTTCATTGCGCAACAGCACGCTGCCCTCTTCCACCGTCCGCTGGGCGACGGCGAAACCGGCCTCGGCATCGACCTTCTGGTGCTGCGGCGGGTTGTCGAAATTGCCGTGCAGGAACATCGTGCGCAGGATGCGCGCCACCATGTCGTTCAGGCGCGCCTGCGGCACCACACCGCCGTGCACGGCCAGGCGCAGCGGCTCATCGAAGAACACCGCCGCATCGAACACTTCACCGGCCGACTGCTGGTCCAGGCCGGCCAGCGCCGCCTTCGAACCGCTGTGCACGCCGCCCCAGTCGGACATCACGAAACCGGGGAACTTCCATTCCTGCTTCAGCACCTGGTTCATCAGGTAGCCGTTTTCGCAGCCGTAGGTGCCGTTGATCTTGTTGTACGAGCACATCGCCACGCCCGGGCGGCCGGCTTCCAGCGCGATTTCGAACGCCAGCAGGTCCGACTCGTGCATGGCCTGTTCGCCGATGCGCACGTCGTGGAAGTTGCGGCGGGTCTCCATGTCGTTCAGCGCGAAGTGCTTCATCGAGGAGATCACGTGCTGGCTCTGCACGCCCTGGATCAGCGCGCCGACCATCGAACCGGCCAGCAGCGGGTCTTCACCGGCGTATTCGAAATTGCGGCCGTTGCGCGGGTCGCGCTGCAGGTTGACGCTGCCTGACAGCAGGATGTTGAAGCGCTGCTGCCATGCCTCACGGCCCATCGTGGCGCCACCGGCGAAGGCCACTTCGCGGTTCCAGCTGGAGGCGGTGGACGGGCCGGACGGCATGGCGGTGGCGAAGTCACCCGGACGGATACCACCGGGATTGGTCACGCCGACGCCGGCATCGGCCGACTGCTGCGACGGGATGCCCAGGCGCGGCACTGCCGGCACGAAGCCGGCCGAACCGACCGCACCTTCCGGCAACGGGCCACCGTCCTTGCCCAGCCCGAAGTAGCTGTGCAGCATCTGGAACTTCTCATCCTCGGTCATCGCCTTCAACAGCAGCGCAGCGCGTGCGTCGGCATTGAGGGTGGTGTCCATCCAGGGCTTTTCGCTGTGCTTGTCGGCGGCATAAGCCAAGGTCAGCAGGGTGGCGTGCAGGGTGCTGCCTTCCACCTTGAACGGTGCGCTGCTGGCGGCCTGGAAGCCATCGCTGAAATAGCTTGCGTCGGCTTCCAGCGCCACACGCGCCGGATCGAAGCCTGCGGCCTTGGCCGATTCACCGGCCACCGCGCCGAGCAGCACCGCCGGTGCACCCAGCCGCGAACGGGTGACCAGTGCCGGCAACTGCGCGGCGCCTGCACCGGCATCGGTATAGACCGCCACCGTGTGGCGCCCATCATCCAGGCGCAGGTAGTTCAGGCCCGGCTGGTCGGGGCCGGATTCAGCGGCGATCGGCAGCCGGGTCAGCACGGCCTGGCCGCGCTGGGTCTGGCCATCATCCTTGCCGGCAGCAATGAAGCGGTACTCGTAGCCCAGGCCATCGGCCAGCACCTGCAGCGGATCGACCTGACCGATGCCGCGCTGCACCTGGCGCACGCTCACCGCGTCCACGTTCAGGCTCTTCAGCTGCGCGGCCAGGGCCGGCATCGCCTCGGCGTTGGGCGCCTGTTCCAGGGTCAGCACAGTGAACGCGGCGGGGTCGGCCCAGGCCGGAGCGGCCAGTGCGGCAGACAGGGCCAGGGACAGTGCAAGCGGCTTTGTAAACGTTTTCATCGGCAGGCGTAATTCCGTTGCCAAGGCAATCGGTCCAGGGAAAGTGCCGCCGAAGGGTGCAGCGTTCATGCCGCGCAGGGGTTGCCAGGCAACGTCCCACAGGCCGAAGGACGGGCCGGTCTGCGCCTGGGACCCTCCTCCCGGCGTGACAACCTGCCTGTCCGGGCCGCGCAGGGCGACCCAATCCTGTGAAGATTGTGCGAGGGCGTTCACACCTGTCAACAGGACCTAAGTCACAGGGGCAACCCGGCCAGCAGTTATCAGGCCATCACCGGCGGTCATCAGCAGGCCGCGTGGGGCTGCCGATAATGGAGATCCCTGGCCACGAACCGAGCCCATGACCGTCCACCGCGACTTCGACCATCTCTGGCGCGACCGCTGCGATACATCCAGCCAGCGTGCGCCGCGCGTGCTGATCCGGGTGTTCGTGGCCCCCGGTGAGCTGGAACGCAGTGTGGCCTTCTACGAGCAGCTGCAAGGCGTGGTGGCCGATGCGGGGTTCCCGTTTCCGGAGGCCGGGCTACGTCTGGCGATGGTCGGTGCGTTCCTGCTGATCGAGGGCAGCGAGGCGGCGCTGGCGCCGTTCACTTCGACCACGGGGACACTGCTGGTCGATGACGTTCGGCCCTATCACGACAAACTGGTCGCGGCTGGCGCCGAGATCATCTTCCCGTTGCAGGTGGTACCGACCGGAGCGGCGTTCAATGCGGTACATCCCGATGGCACGGTGGTCGAGTACGTGCATCACCGGCCCGACCCGCACGGGCGGTGAGGGTACGCACGGCCGGGCTGCGCCCGGCACCCGCAGAGGCAACGGCCGAAGCAACAGCAGAAGCGAAAGCTGGGCTCCTGTGGGGTGGCGGGGTGGGTCCGGTTGCGGGGGACGCCGTGAATCCATCCATGGAGGCTCGGTCGCCGCTTGCTCGTGTGCGCTGTCCTGCGCACACGGCAAGACCGGGGTTGGGCATCCTGCCCAACCCGCCCGAGGCATGCCTCGGGCCCATGGCGCTCACGCCCCCGCAACCGGACCCACCCCGCCTTCGACAATTCCCTGCACAGCCTGCTGTAGAGCCGAGCCCATGCTCGGCTGCTCTTCGTTCAACTGTCGGAATATTCGATTTCGATGGAGATTCATCCACGTATGACGTGGATCTACAATCCCTCCATGTCCTCTCCCGCCCTGCCCTGGAATGGCACGCTGCTGCTGGATGCTCACGTGGCTGTGCTGCAAGGCCACGCTGGTGGCAGCGATACGCACGCGCACTACGCCCATCAACTGTTGCTGAGCGAAGCCGCTCCCTGGCAGGTCGAGATCGACGGCGTACGGCAGCAGGGCCAACGGCTGTGGCTGCCGTCATTCCAGCCGCACGCAATCCTGTCGGCGCCGGAAGCAGGCTGCACGGTATTCCTCGAACCCGCGCATGCCAATCCCGAACAGATCCAGCAGCACCTGCACTCGCTGCCCGGCACTGCGATGGAACTGCACGACTGGCTTCCACGACTGAGCCGCCCGCAACCGCTGGACCGCCGCGTGCAGGCGGCGTTGGCCCGTATCGCCCAGCACTTGCCTGGCCCGGTGCCGGCTGCCGACATTGCCGCAGCCGCGCATCTGTCGACCAGCCAGCTGCACCGGCGTTTCCAGTCCGAGCTGGCGGTCACCCTGCGCGGCTGGGTGCTGTGGCAGCGGCTGCGCAACGCGCTCATGCATCATCTGCGCGGGCACAACCTGACCGACAGTGCGCATGCCGCTGGATTCGCCGATCTGGCCCATCTGTCACGCAGCCTGCGCCGCATGTTCGGCATCGGTGCCGCGCAGCTGCAGGGCCTGCAGCTGCACGCGGCCTGACACGGCCCATCATCCGCGCCTGCGCAGACCTTCCGGCAGCTCCGGCACCTCGCCATGCGGCAGTTCGCGGAACGGCGCCAGCAGCTGCCCCGGATAGTCGCGCGGATAGTCCGGTTGGCTGCCGATGCCGAGGTCGCGCTGCTGCAATCGATAGCCTGGCGCGTCGAAGACGGTCCCCAGCAGGTGATCCCAGACGGTCAGGAACAGGCCGAAGTTGACGTCGCCAGCGGTGCCGTAACGCATGTGATGGAAGCGGTGCAGCGGCGCCCAGGCCATCATCCGGCCCAGCAGGCCGGGACGCATATCCACGTTGGAGTGCTGCAGCAGCAGCTGGATGGCAATGGCGAGGGCCAGCACCGCAGCGACCGGCATCGGCAGGCCCAACAGCAGCAGCGGCAGTACGCCGCCCACCGCTTCGGCCGCCTGGTGCAGCGGGTGTTTCATCAGGCCGTTGAAGCCGTACATGCGGGTGACGCTGTGATGCACGGCATGCAGGCGCCATAGCCAGCCGATGCGATGGCTGGCGTAGTGCACCAGGGTGATGCCGAGATCAGCGCAGACGATGGCCAGCAGCACCTGCAGCGCGAATGGCCACTGCAGCGGCCAGGCCTGCCATGGAATGATTGCCGCCAGCAGCGGCACCGCCGTGATCGACAGCAGGTTCAGGCTTTCATTGACCAGTGCATGCAGGGTGTCACGCAGGCTGTCGCCGTGGTCGTGGTTGAACGCGGGATCGTACGGCCAGGCCCGCTCGGCGGCGAACGAGACCGCGATGGCGGCCGCCAGCAAGGCCAGCAGCCACAACGGACCACCGTGACAGTGGCCGACCCAGACGACGGCAGTGGCAACGAAACCCAGCAGGAACAGTGGGGCATACAGGCGGAGCATCCAGTGCTTCATGGGCAACCCGGAAAGTGAGGGGCCTGCATGCTGGCGTGGCATGCGGGTTGGCGGCTTGAACAAACGGCGCAAGCGCGTGCCGCGGGTGGATGCCGATCTTGGTCGGCGCCGTGTTCCTGTATCCACGCACGGCGCGGCTCTACAATGGCGCCCTCATCGCGCCCGGGGCCGGCATGGATTCCTTCAACCTGATGCGTGCCTTCCGCCGCATCGTCGAACGCGGTGGGCTGGCCCGTGCCGCCGAAGACCTCGGCATGTCGCCGGCCGGCCTGAGCAAGCAGTTGCGCACGCTGGAAGCGCATCTGGGCGTGGTACTGCTGCAGCGGACCACGCGGCGCATGAGCCTGACCGAAACCGGCCACGCCTATTACCGCGAATGCTGCCGCCTGCTTGACGAACTGGAGGCGCTGGAACGCGGCATCGCCGAACAGCGCGGCGACGTGGCCGGGCGCCTGCGCGTGAACGCGCCGCAGTCGTTCGCGCTGAGTACGTTGTCGCCGTTGCTGCCACGCTTCCTGCAGCAGCATCCGCAGCTGTCACTGGACCTGGTGATGGAAGACCGCCTGCTCGACGCGGTCGGCGAAGGTTTCGATGTGTCGCTGCGGCTGCGTGCCGAGCTGGATGATTCACGCCTGGTGGCACGCCGGCTGGCCTCGCTGCAGCAGGTGCTGTGCGCGGCCCCGTCCTACCTGCGGCAGCATCCGGCACCGCAAGCGGTGGACGATCTGCAGGCGCACAGCGTGCTGGCCTACAGCCTGTCCGACTCGCCCGGCAGCTGGCCGCTGCTCGGCCCCGATGGCCAGGTAACGATCACCCTGCCGGCGCGTGTCACCGTCAACAACAGCCTGCTGCTGCGCGACCTGCTGGTGGCCGGCATGGGCATCGGTGCCCTGCCCTCGTTCCTGGCGGCACCGGCGCTGGCCCGTGGCGAACTGCAGCAGGTGCTGCCCGACCACCGCTATCCGCCGCGCTTCGTGCATGCGGTCTATCCCACGTCGCGCCACCTGCAGCCCAAGGTACGCGCCTTCATCGATTTCCTGCACGCCGAGCTGCCCGGCTGCGCCGGCCTGGATTCGTAACCGCCAGCGAAAACTGAGCTGCCCGCGGCGTGCTGTTTCGGCCACGCCGCGCTGCCTAACCTGCCGCCTCCCCTCTCACCGATGGCAGGCAGATGTCTTCCGTTCCTTCCCCCGCCACCGCAGCGCCGGTGGTCGATTTCTTCCACGACGTGGTCTGCGGCTGGTGCTTCGTGCTGGCCCCGCGCCTGCAGCAGGTCTCGGCCGAACTCGGCATCCAGGTGCGCCACCGCAGCTTCGTGCTGCAGGACTCGCGCGCGCAGATGGTCGAGGTGTTCGGCTCGATGGAGCGCGCCAAGGCGATCATCCTGCGCCACTGGACCGACTGCGCCGCGCATGAAGACACCGCGCGCATCGATATCGAAGGCATGCGCGCACAGGACTTCGAGTATCCGTCCGGCTGGCTCGGCGCACTGGCCTGCCAGGCCGCCGGCATGCTCGGTGGCAACGACGCCCATGGCGCGATGTTCGATGCCGTGCAGTGGGCGCACCTGCACCAGCACCGCAACATCGGCGATGCCGAAGTCCTGCTGGATATCGCCGAATCGCTGGGTCATCCACGTGGCGCCTTCGCTGACCACATGCGCAGCGACGCAGTACGCCAGCGCGTGCAGGCCGACCGTGCCGAAGCCGCGACCCTCGGCATCCGTTCCATTCCCACCGTGATCGGCGGCAACGGCCTGCGCCTGCAGACCCTGCCGCTGCCACACCTGCGCCAGGCCCTGGCGCACCTGGTCGCGGCCTGAGCCGCACCCTCCCCCACCCTGCAAGGAGATTCCCCATGACCCCACGTACCCTGGCCACCGCGCTGGCCCTGCTGCTGGCCGGCACCACCGCTTCCACCACCGTGTCCGCGCACGAACGCGTTCCCTCCGGCCAGCAGGTCGGCACCAGCCCCTGGGGGCCGAAGGACGAGATCGGCCGCCTCAACCTGATCACCGAGGCCTCGCGTGCGGCGATCCTGTCGCGGGTCAGCGGCGGCAAGGCCTATGACCTGGCCACCGACTACTACGTCGGCATGCCCAGCTGGCAGGATGCCGGCGACCCGCACTACCAGTTCTGGATGACCCACACCCCGCGCGGCACGGTGATGGATGATCCGATGGGCGTGGGTGACACCATGAACCTCACCCGCAGCTACACCGGCACCGCGTTCTCGATGTACAGCCATACCGGCACCCACATCGATGCGCTGAACCACTTCGGCATCCACGGAAAGATCTGGAACGGCTTCGAGGCCGACAAGCATCTTGGCGACCGTGGCTGGAATGTCACCGGCATCGAGAAGTTCCCGCCGCTGATCGCGCGTGGCGTGCTGATCGACGTGGCCGCCGCCAAGGGCGTGGACATGCTGCCGGACAGCTACCGCGTCACCCGCCAGGACCTGAAGGATGCGCTGGCACGCCAGAAGGTGAAACTGCAGCAGGGCGACGTGGTGCTGATCCGCACCGGCCGCATGCGCCTGTTCGAACAGCCCAAGGCCTACATGGCCAACCCGCCGGGCATGGGCCTGGACGCGGCACGCTTCCTGGTCGAGGACAGCGGCGCGATGATCGTCGGTGCCGACAACCTCAGCTTTGAGACCTTCCCCTCGGAGGTGTCCGACGACTACGTGCCGCTGCACACCTACCTGCTGGCCCAGCAGGGCGCGCCGATCATCGAGCTGGTGGCGCTGGACGAACTGGCCCGCGACAAGGTCTACGAGTTCGCCTTCATCGGCGGCCCACTGAAGATCCGCGGTGGCGATGCCGCGCCGCTGCGTCCGGTGGCGCTGCCAGTCCGCCCGTAACCGGGCCTGTGGGTGCCGACCCTGGTCGGCACTCCTTACCCCCTTCAGCAACCTGAAACCGGACCCTCCGATTTCATTAGTAATTCTACTCACAAGGCGAGTAGCATGTCCGGTCTCAGCCCCTGATACCGGCCTGTCGATACTCGCGCCATGCCCGCCGTTTCCGCCCGTTCCTGCCGCTTCCAGCCCACCCGGCGCCTCCTCTGGAGGACCGGCTGATGGGTGCGGTCGTCGCCCTCGACCGGCTGCTGGACGGGCGCCAACTGTGGCGCGGCCCGGCCCGCCAGGGGCCGGCCAGCGACCACTTGGCCAGCGGCCACCCGGCACTGGACGCACGCCTGCCCGGCGGTGGCTGGCCCACCAGCGGGCTATGCGAGGTACTGCAGGCGGCGCCCGGCGTCGGTGAGCTGGCGCTGGTCTGGCCAGCGCTGGCCAGGCTGAGCCAGCGCGACCGCCCGATCGTGCTGGTCGCCCCCCCCTATCGCCCGCATGCCCCGGCCTGGGCCGCGGCCGGGCTGGATCTGGCCCAGCTGCAGATCATCCACGCTGCGCCGAAGCAGGCGCTGTGGGCCGCCGAACAATGCCTGCGCTCTGCCGCCTGCGCGGCGGTGCTGTGCTGGCCGCACCAGGCCGACGATCGCGCCCTGCGCCGGCTGCAGGTCGCCGCCGACAGCGGCCAGTGCCTGGGCTTCGTGTTCCGCGAGGCGCAGGCAGCGCGCAACCCCTCCCCGGCCAGCCTGCGCCTGCAGCTCGACCACGGCCAGGTGCGGGTGCTGAAGTGCCGAGGCGGCCTGCCGCCGGCGCAGCCGTTGCCGCTGGCCATCGCCCACTGAGGTCGCGCCATGCACTGGGCCTGCCTGTTGTTGCCGCAGCTGGCGCTGGACAGCGTGCTGCGCCTGCAGCCGGATCCGCAGCGGCCACTGGTGCTGCTGCAGGGGCCGGCACAGCGTCGCGTACTGCGTGCGGTCAGCCCGTCGGCACGCGCAGCGGGGCTGCGTCCGGGCATGCTGCTGTCGGCTGCGCAGGTGCTGGTGCAGGACATGCACCTGCACGATTACGATCCCAATGCCGAACAGCACACCCGGCAGCTGCTGGCCAGCTGGGCCTACGCCTACAGCTCGCAGGTCAGCCTCGATTTCCCGCATGCACTGGTGCTGGAGATCGGCGCCAGCCGCGCCCTGTTCGGTGACTGGCTGACGATCCAGCAGCGGCTGCGCAACGAACTGCACGAACTCGGCTTCCGTCACCGTCTGGTGGCCGCACCGACCCCACAGGCCGCGCGCGTGCTGGCCAACGTCCACGACGGCCTCGGCATCGATGCACAGCAACTGCCAGCGGCACTGGCGCAGCTACCCTTGCCGCGCTGCGGCCTGCCCAGCGACGCGGTGACCGTGCTCGGCCGTTCCGGCCTGCGCACGCTGGGTGCGGTGCTCGAGCTGCCGCGTGACAGCCTGGCCCGGCGCTTCGCACCGGAGGTACTGCAGCAGCTGGATGCACTGCGCGGCCTGCCCACCGCGCCGCTGCGCTACTACCAGCCACCGGACCGTTTCGATGCGCGCATCGAATTCGAATACGAGATCGAATCCAGCCAGGCCCTGCTGTTCCCGCTGCGCCGCCTGCTGCTGGACCTGGCCGCCTTCCTGTGTTCGCGCGATGGCGGCGTGCAGCGCTTCGACCTGCATTTCGAGCACGACCTGCTGCCGGCCAGCGTGCTGACCATCGGCCTGCTGGCCCCCGAACGCGATCCTGCGCTGCTGTTCGAGATCGCACGCAACCGCATGGAAGCGTTCGCCCTGCCGGCCGGCAGCCGCGCACTGCGCCTGCAGGCCGAGCAGCTGCCACCATTCGTGCCCGCCGCGCGCGACCTGTTCGATACCCGGCCGGCGCAGGCGATGCCCTGGAACCAGCTGCGCGAGCGCCTGCGTGCGCGGCTGGGTGATGACGCCGTGCAGCCGCTGGCGGTGCAGGCCGACCATCGCCCCGAACGCGCCAGTGGCACCCAGCCAGCGGCCAAGCCCCCGTCGTACTGGCCACTGCGCCCCGGCTGGTTGCTGGATACGCCGCAACCGCTGCGTGATCCGAGGCTGCGCATCGTCACCGGACCGGAGCGGATCGAATCGGGCTGGTGGGACCAGGCCGACGCGCGCCGCGACTACTACGTGGTGGAAACCGCGCATGGCCAGCGCGGCTGGGCTTTCCGTGACCGCAACAATCCACATGCGCCGTGGATGCTGCACGGCTGGTTCGGCTGAGCCGCCATGCACAGCGAACTGCCCGGCTACGCCGAACTGCACTGCCTGTCGGCCTTCAGCTTCCAGCGCGGTGCTTCGATCGCCGAAGAACTGTTCGCACGCGCCGCCGGCCAAGGCTATCGCGCGTTGGCCATCACCGACGAATGCTCGCTGGCCGGCATCGTGCGTGCCTGGCAGGCGGCGAAGACGCATGGCGTGGCGCTGATCGTCGGCGCCGAATTCCAGGTCGAGGACGGACCCAAGCTGGCCCTGCTGTGCACCGACCAGGCCGCCTATGCAGGGCTCTGCCAGTTGATCACCACCTGCCGGCGGCGCGCGGCCAAGGGCGAGTACCGCTGCCTGCGCGAGGACCTGCTCGGCCTGCCCGACGGCCTGCTGTGCCTATGGCTGGACCGGCAACCGGCGGCCACCGATCTGGAACTGCTGCGCGCCGGCTTCGGCGATCGCCTGTGGCTGGCGGTGGAACTGCACCACGAACACGACGACGCACGCCGCCTGCAGCAGCTGCAGGCCTTCGGCGAACGTCACCGCCTGACGCTGGTCGCCAGTGGCGATGTGCACATGCACGTGCGACGCCGCCGCGCCCTGCAGGACACGCTGACCGCGATCCGCCATCGTTGCAGCGTGGCCGAAGCCGGCTGGCGCCTGTTTCCCAACGGCGAGCGCCACCTGCGCCCGCGCACCGCGCTGGCCCAGCTGTATCCCGCCGAACTGCTGGCCGAGACCCTGCGCATCGCCGAACGCTGCCACTTCACGCTGGAGCAGCTGCAGTACACCTATCCGCGCGAGCTGGTGCCCGAAGGCCACGACCCGGACAGCTGGCTGCGCGTGCTGGTCGAGCGTGGCATCCCGTGGCGCTGGAAAGGCGGCATCGAACCGGCGCAACGCAAACAGATCGAGCACGAACTGGCGTTGATCAGGCAGAAGAACTACGCCTCCTACTTCCTCACCGTGCAGGACATCGTGCGCTTCGCGCGCAGCCAGGACATCCTCTGCCAGGGCCGCGGCTCGGCGGCCAACTCCGCGGTGTGCTTCGTGCTGGGCGTAACCGAGATCGACCCGGCACGCAGCAACCTGCTGTTCGAGCGCTTCATCTCCGCTGAGCGCGATGAACCACCGGATATCGACATCGATTTCGAGCACGAGCGCCGCGAAGAAGTACTGCAGTACGTGTTCAAGCGCTACGGCCGCGAACGCGCCGCACTGACCGCGGTGGCGATCAGCTACCGTGGCCGCAGCGCGATCCGCGACGTGGCCCGTGCGCTCGGCCTGCCGATGGACCAGGTCAACGAACTGGGCGCGGCAATGGATCATTGGGGCGGCAACATCCCACTGCCGGAAACCCTCCGCGAGCGCGGTTTCGATCCGGACACACCCTTGATGCGGCGGCTGCTGGCATTGACCGCCGAGCTGATCGACTTCCCACGCCACCTGTCTCAGCATCCGGGCGGTTTCGTCATCTCCGAGCATCCGCTGTCGACCCTGGTGCCGGTAGAAAACGCGGCGATGGCCGACCGCACCGTCATCCAGTGGGACAAGGACGATCTGGATGCCACCGGCCTGATGAAGGTCGACTGCCTGGCGCTGGGCATGCTCACCGCCATCCGCAAGTGCCTGGCGATGCTGAAACAGCATGGCCTGCATGAAGGACGCATGGATGCGATCCCCGATGAAGACGGCCCGACCTACGACATGATCTGCGCCGCCGACACCATCGGCGTGTTCCAGATCGAGTCGCGCGCGCAGATGGCGATGCTGCCACGCATGCAGCCACGCGAGTTCTATGACCTGGTGATCGAGGTGGCGATCGTGCGACCCGGCCCGATCCAGGGTGACATGGTCCATCCCTACCTTGAGCGGCGGCGGATCCTGCGCGAACAGGGACCGGACGCGTTGAACGACCCGGACAATCCGCTCTACCCACCACAGCTGGAACGCGTGTTCGCACGCACGCTGGGCGTGCCGCTGTTCCAGGAACAGGTGATGCAGCTGGCAGTGGAAGCAGCTGGTTATGAACCCGGCGAAGCCGATGCATTGCGCCGCTCGATGGCCGCCTGGAAGCGTCGTGGCGGCTTGGAACCGCATCGCGAAAAGCTGCTGACGGGTATGTTGAAAAACGGCTTCAGCCTGGAATACGGCGAGCACCTGTTCGAGCAGATCAAGGGGTTCGGTGATTACGGTTTCCCGGAAAGCCACGCGGCCAGCTTCGCCCTGCTCACCTATGCCAGCTGCTGGCTGAAGTGCCATCACCCGGCCGCGTTCACTGCCAGCCTGATCAACAGCCAGCCACTGGGTTTCTACAGCCCCGACCAGCTGCTGCAGGATGCGCGCCGGCATGGCATCACGGTGTTGCCGGTGGACGTGCGCCACAGCGGCTGGGACTGCTCGTTGGATTTCAGCAAGGGCCCGGCGGCGATCCGGCTCGGCCTGCGCCTGGTCGAAGGCTGCAATGAAGCAGCCGTGCAGGCCATCATGCGCGAACGTGCGCGGCGCCCGTTCGACGATGTGGGCGACCTGTGCCAGCGCACCGCCCTGGATCGCCGCCAGCAGGGCCTGCTGGCCGATGCCGGTGCGCTGCGTGGGCTCAGTGGCCATCGCCATCGTGCACGCTGGGATATCTCCGGCGTGGAAAACCGGCTGCCGCTGTTCGACCAGGCCCGCGCCACCGCCGAAGCCCGCGTGCCATTGCCGCTGCCCAGCGCATGGGAGGACATGCAGGCCGATTACCGCAGCACCGGCACCACCCTTGGCCGCCACCCGATCTCGTTCCTGCGTGCGCAGCTGCGCAGCCGTGGCTGTCTGGATGCCGCACAGCTGGTGGACCACGGTCATGGCCGTCGCGTGCGCATCGCCGGCCTGGTACGCATGCGCCAGCGCCCGCAGACCGCCAGCGGCGTCACCTTCCTCACGCTCGAAGATGAGACTGGCATGGTCAACGCCGTGGTCTGGCGGCACCTGGCCGATCGCCAGCACCGGGTGCTGGTCGATACCCAGCTGATGCAGATCGATGGCCGCCTGGAACGCGTCGATGGTGTGCAGCATGTCATCGTGCAGCGCATGCACTGCCTGGATGAGCTGCTGCAGGGACTGCGCAGCCATAGCCGCGATTTCCACTGACGCCGGGAATCACCGCGTAACGGCCACTGGGTGATGTCGACCAGGTAGAGGTAGAGCCGACTGTCAGTCGACCTGCGCGCGTCAGTGCGGGAATTTCCGTGATCTGATCGAACAGCAGTCGACTGACAGTCGACTCTACCCATCCCCTTTTGCATCCGCTATCGTCGGCACATCCAAGGAAGGACGACGCCATGCCCCGCGCACTGCTGCTGACCACGCTGGTGGTCTCCACCCTCGCCCTGCTGGTTTCCGGCTGGACCGCCTGGAGCCTGCATCGCAGCCAATCGCCACAGCGCATCATCGAAGCACGCGGGCTGGTCATCCACGATGCAAGCGGCCAGCCCCGGGTGATCCTCGGCGCACCGGTTCCCGATCCGCTCAGCCAGGGCCGTACCCAGGGGCCGCGCGCCACCGCCCTGTCAGGCCTGATCCTGCTCGGCCCCGATGGTTCCGAACGCGGCGGTTACGGCACCAGCGACCGCGGCGGCGAAGCCCTGTTGACTCTGGACGATGCCACCGGCACCACCGAAGTGTTCAAGGTGGTGGCCAACCCGGATCGCGGCGCCAGCCTGATGGTCAAGCACCAGAACAACACCGGCGCCATGCTCACCTCCTGGCAGGGCAAGCCGGAACTGATGTTCGTCGATGACAGCGGTCAGTCCTATTACGTGCGCCCCGGCGCCAATGCCGCGCCCTGATCTGCTTCTGTAGAGTCGAGCCATGCTCGACTGCTCCTACCAACGGCAGTCGAGCATGGCTCGACCCTACATGACCGGCAGCCGAGCATGGCTCGGCTCTACAAAGGCGAAGCAAAGTCGAGCATGGCTCAGCGCTACAGACCGCACACCGCCGCCAGGTCATCCGCCAGCTGCCGCAGCTGCGCTGCCCCCAGTGCCGCGCAGGTGATGCGCAGGCCATGCCCCGGCGCCGTCACCGCGAAGACTTCACCCGCCCGCACATGCCATCCGCGCGACGCCAGTGCCAGCACCTGCGGATGGCTGTCGGTTTGCAACGGCAGCCACAGGTTCAATCCTTCCATCGGCTGCGGCGTCGGCATGCCACGCGCGCGCAGCAGCTCCTGCAGCGACCGCAGTCGCTGCTGGTAACGCTCACCTGCCGAGGCGATCTTCGCCCGCTGCGTTGACGACGCCAGCACCGAGGTTGCCGCGTCCTGCAGCAGGTGACTGACCCAGCCGATGCCGGACGCCAATCGCAGCCGCAGCCGCATCGCGGTTTCTTCATCGCAGGCCAGCCAGGCAAGCCGCAGGTCCGGGCCGAGAGGTTTGGACAACGAGCGCAGCAGCGCCCAGCGCCGGCCATCCAGCGGCAGCACCGAGTGATAGGCCTGCTGCGAGAGCAGCGCGTAGTGATCATCGATCAGCACCGCCACCTGCGGGTAGGCCGCCAGCAACTGGCGCAACGCCCTTGCCCGTTTCGCATCCAGGCTGGCGCCGGTCGGGTTGTGCGCGCGCGGCGTCAGCAGCACCGCGCGTGCACCTGCCTCCAGTGCCTGTCGCAGCGAATCGACCTGCATGCCATGCGCGTCCACCGCCACTGGCAACGGCGCATGACCCACGGCGTTGAGCACGTTGAGGCTGCCGAGGAAGCACGGATCCTCCACCGCGATGCGATCCCCCGGCAGCAGCCACGCCGCCAGCAGGCGTTCAATGCCATCGACCGCCCCATGGGTCAGCTCCAGCGCATAGCCCTCAGGGCAGTCCGCATCCAGCGAGGCGCGCGCCAGCGCCTGCAACCTCGGGTCGACCGTACCCACGCCATACAGCCGAGGTGCGGCCGGAGCCAGGCGCAGGTTCGGCAGCAGGCGCGGATCCGGGTTGCCACCGGCCAGGTCCTGCAGGGCCAGCCCGGGCGTACTGCCCTCGCGCGCCAGCGTCGGCGGCAGGCCACGCACCACCGTACCGCGGCGACCCGCCGTGCTGGCCAGGCCCGCCGCATCCAGGCGCTTGTAGGCCGCAGCCACGGTGTTGCGGTTCACTCCCAGCTGCTCGGCCAGTTCACGCACCGGCGGCAGCACGCTGCCAGCCGGCAGGCGGCCCTTGCCAATGCCATCACGGATGCTGTCGAAGATCGACTCGGCACTGTGCCCGGTGATTTTCATTTTGTCCTATGCCAAAATATATCTTGTCCTGTGCCAGTGTATCCCACCCTGGCCGCCCTGCATTGGAGGTGCCCGCATGCCCCTTGCCGCTGCCGACTGGCCCGTCGCCCAGTCCGTTGAACAGATCGCCGCCAACCTGATCACGGTGCGTCAACGCATCGCCGATGCCTGCGCCCGCGTCGGCCGGGATCCGGCCAGCGTGCGCCTGCTGCCGGTCAGCAAGACCGTCGACGACGCCCGCATCCGCATGGCGGTGGCCGCCGGCTGCCACGAACTCGGCGAGAACAAAGTGCAGGAAGCACAACGCAAGGCCGAGACAATGGCCGACCTGGGCGTGCACTGGTCGGTGATCGGCCATCTGCAGACCAACAAGGCGCGCTACGTGGCGCGCTTTGCCAGCGAGTTCCAGGCCTTGGACAGCCTGCGCGTAGCCGAGGCCCTGCAGCAGCGCCTGCAGCTGGAAGACCGCACGCTGGATGTGTTCGTGCAGGTCAACACGTCCGCCGAACCCAGCAAGTACGGTCTGGAACCCGATGCTGTCGAGGCCTTCGTGCAGCAGCTGCCGGCCTTTGATCGCCTGCACGTGCGCGGCCTGATGACCCTGGCCATCTTCACCCCCGAGGTCGAGCGCGTGCGTGCCTGCTTTGTGCGCCTGCGCGAACTGCGCGACCAGCTGCAACGCACCGCCCCGCCCGGCCTGGACCTGTCGCAGTTGTCGATGGGCATGTCCGGTGATTTCGAAGTGGCCATCGAGGAAGGTGCCACCGTGGTCCGCGTCGGCCAGGCCATCTTTGGTGCACGTGCCACCCCCGACAGCTTCTACTGGCCTAGCAGTGGAGGCCCGGCATGAAGCACGCGGTCGTCCTGCAACATGTGGCTTTCGAAGACCTCGGCACCCTGCAACCGTTGCTGCTGGCGCAGGGCTGGCAGCTGCAGGTGCTGCAGGCTGGTGTAGACGCACTCGATCCGGCCGAAGCGGCTGACCTGCTGGTGGTGCTGGGCGGCCCCATCAGCGTCAATGACACAGAGATCTATCCCTTCGTCAATGACAGCATCACCCTGCTGCAGCGCCGCCTGCGGCAGCAGCGGTCGACTCTCGGCATCTGCCTGGGTGCACAGCTGATGGCACGAGCACTCGGTGCCAGCGTTGCTCCCAGTGGCGGCAAGGAAATCGGCTTTGCGCCACTGCTGCTGACCGATGAAGGCCAGCGTTCACCGCTGCAGTGCCTGCAGGGCATTCCGGTACTGCATTGGCATGGTGAGGCGTTCGAACTTCCGGCCGGTGCACGCCGCCTGGCCAGCACGCCGGCCTGCCGTCACCAGGCGTTCGCCATCGGCCACCACGCACTGGCCCTGCAATGCCATCCGGAACTGGACGCCCGCCAGTTCGAGCGCTGGCTGATCGGCCACACGCTGGAGCTGACCCAGGCCGGCATCGATCCCACCGACCTGCGCGCGCAGGCACGTCGCTATGGCGCACCGCTGGCTGCGGCCGCCACCGCGATGTTCGACCATTGGCTGCAGGACCTGCCGGAGACACCGCGATGAACTACCGACTGCAGATCCACCGCGATGGCGCCCATTGGGGCCACTTCGACTGCAGCGGCCCCGATGCCCTGCGACGCATGGACGCCATCGCCGCACAGCTGCCTGCCGATCAGGGCTTCCAGCTGAAACGGCAGAAAGGTGTCGGCGAAGAGCGCATCCTGTCCAGCACTGCCGATGGCC
>NZ_JAOCLC010000040.1:0-45100 GCF_029845105.1 Stenotrophomonas sp. GD03654
ACCGGCCTCTGACAGATGCCGGGCGCTTCCTTCCACGGCAATGCAAAGAAAATCAAAAGCAACAGCAGCAGCCGGGGGCTGAGGCACAATCGGACTTTCTGTTGGAGGTCTGCGCGTGCATCCGATTGAAAGCGAACGTCTGCGGTTGCGCCGGATCGATCCGGAGGGTGATGCCGGGCAGATGCTGGCGCTGTTGAATGATCCGGGCTTCGTGCGCTTCATCGGTGATCGTGGCGTGCGTACGCAGCAGGAGGCGCGCGACTACGCGGCGATGCGGGTACTGCCGGCCTATGCGCTGCATGGCTATGGCATGTATGCCATCGAGCGGTTGTCCGATGGTGCCTGGCTGGGCAATGCCGGGCTGGTGCGGCGCGATGGCTTGCCGGGGCCGGACATCGGCTATGCGGTGCTGTCGCAATTCGCCGGGCAGGGCTACGCCGGTGAGGCGGCGCGGGCGGTGTTCGCGCATGCGCGCGCTGGGCTGGGCCTGCACGATCTGTATGGCATTACCGATCTGGACAACGTGGTGTCCGGGAAGATCCTGCTGGGGTTGGGGATGCAGGAGCGCGGGGTGATCCAGCTGCCGGGCGTGGACAGCCCGAGCCGGTTGTATGCCACCCCGGGTGCGGCGCAGGTCTGACCCCTGATGTTGGCAGGTGCCGGCCACTGGCCGGCACAGTAGCGGCTGATGGTGGGCGCCGACCGTTGGTCGGCACTATTCAGATGCAGTGCCGACCAACGGTCGGCACCCACCCCTTCAACCGCGCAGTTCGGCCAGCTGTGCCTGCAGTTCGGCCACGGCCGCTTCCAGCTGCGCCACGCGCTCGGCCAGGCCCGGGTCGGCCGCATCGCTGCTGCCACCGCCGCTGTTGGCGTACCTGGCCGCCAGCGCCGCGCCGTCCACTTCGCCGCACAGCAGGTGCATGTAGCGGTCTTCGCGCTGGCCACTGGCGCGCGGCAGCACCACCAGCAGCGCGCGCTGCTGCAGGCGCTCGATGGCGTGGCGGGCTTCGTCGGTGTCGGCGAAGCGGTGCAGGCGTTCGCTGCGCGTGATCAGTTCGCCCAGCGTCTGCGGCCCACGCAGCAGCAGCAGCGCCAGCAGCACGGTCTGCTGCCGGGTCAGGTCCAGCGCGGCCTGCAGGCGGTGCTCGTAACGGTCCGCGCGCGAGGAGAAGTGCTGGCGGGCCAGGCCCAGTGCCTCCAGCTGGCGCAGCGCATGCTGCACGCTGCCGGCGTCCACGTTCATCACCGGTTCGCGGGCGGTCTTCTGGTTGGCGGCTGATTGGGCGGCATTGACCGTCAGTGGGTAGGTATCCGGAGTGGTCGCCTCCTTCTCCACCAGGCAGCCCAGCAGGCGGGCCTGCACGGCGTCGAGCAGGGGAACGTCGGGGGTCTGGGCAGGGTCGGTCATGGCGGCTTCCGGAAGACAACGGGTCAACCGCCAAGCATAGCCGTCCCGGCGGTGCCTTTGCCGGTAAAATGCGCCGGTATATCTGATTGCCGGTGAATCCATGCGTCGTCCCGTTTCCCTGTCCCTGACCCTGCTCGCCACTGCGGCGCTGGGCCTGTCCGCCTGCAAGCGCGTGGATGCGCCTGCCGCCGAAGCCGCTGCACCGGAGGCCCCGGCCGCCGCTGCCAAGGCCGATGGCGCGCTCGATGCCACTGCCAACGACAATCTCAATGCAGTGTTGTGGATGCAGCGCGCGCAGGAGTACAAGGCGATCACCGAGCAGACCTACCGTGCCGCCGCCGATCACCTGGATGCCGCGCTGAAGGAAGCCCACTGGGATGCGCTGGTGCCCGAAGAACGCGGCAACGAGGCCAAGGGCCTGAAGCCGGCCGTGGTGTTGGACGTGGACGAGACCGTGCTGGACAACTCGCCCTACCAGGCGCGCCTGGTCCGCGACGGCAAGGAATACGATGAAATGACCTGGGACCAGTGGGTGGCCGAAAAGAAGGCCAAGGCCATTCCGGGCGTGGTCGATTTCGCCAAGGCCGCCAATGCCAAGGGCGTGACCCTGCTGTACATCTCCAACCGCGCCGTGCACCTGAAGGACGCGACCCTGGCCAACCTGCGCGAGCAGGGCCTGCCGGTGGCCGATGACAGCGTGTTCCTGGGCCTGGGCACCGTGGTCGAAGGCTGCGAGCAGGCCGGCAGCGAGAAGAACTGCCGCCGTCGCCTCGCCGGGCAGAAGTACCGTGTGCTGATGCAGTTCGGCGACCAGCTGGGCGATTTCGTCGAAGTGACCGCCAACACCAACGAGGGTCGTGACGCGCTGCTGCAGCAGTACCACGACTGGTTCGGCGAGCGCTGGTGGATGCTGCCGAACCCGACTTACGGCGGCTTCGAGCCGGCGCAGTTCAACAACGACTACAGCCAGTCGCGCCAGTCCCGTCACGACGCCAAGCGCGCTGCCCTGGACTACGCACCGTGAGCCGCGCACCGCTGCCGCTGCGCGACGACGAGCGCCTGATCTTCGCGCTGGACGTGCCTGACCGCGTGCAGGCGCTGGAGTGGGTCGACCGCCTCGGCGACAGCGTGGCGTTCTACAAGATCGGCATGGAACTGCTCGCCTCCGGCGAGTACTTCCAGGTGCTGGACGAGCTGGCCCGCCGCGACAAGCGCGTGTTCGTCGACCTGAAGTTCTTCGACATCCCGGCCACCGCCGCAGCGGTCATCAAGCGCCTGTCGCAGTGGCCGGTCAGCTACGCCACCATCCACGGCTGGCACCCGGCGATGATGGAAGCCTGCGCGGCCGCCAACAGCAGCGACATGCGCCTGCTGGCGGTGACCGTGCTGACCTCGATGGGCCGCCTGGACCTGGCGCAGATGGGCATCGACCGCGAGCCAGTGGACGTGGTGGTCGAGCGCGCGCTGGCCGCCCAGGCGGCTGGCATTGATGGCGTGATCGCCTCGGGCCAGGAAGCCGGCCCGATCCGGGCCGCCACCGGCGCCGGGTTCTCGATCGTCTGCCCGGGCATCCGCCCCGGCGGCCCGGTCGGTGATGACCAGAAGCGTACCGTTGGCGTGGCCCAGGCCTTTGCCGATGGCGCCGATGCCATCGTGGTCGGCCGTCCGATCCGCCTGGCCGCCGATCCGCAGGCCGCGGCGCGGGCCATCCAGCAGGAAATCGCGTCGGCGCTGGCTGCGCGCTGAGATTCCGCTGCCAAGGCTGCAGGATCGAGCGCCATCCCGACCCGCGCGGGATGGCGTTTTTGCATCCGCCCGGGGAGCGGTTGTGCCCGAATCGCCGCAAAACCTGCCGCAGATTTCCTGACCCTGGCCCCACGTACCAAGTGGATCAATAAAATCAATAATTTATATGGCATTACGTGAAGTGTTGCCTTAACTTGAGCGGCAGCGTAGGATCGCCGCCATCCGGTCCTCGGACCGGACATGCGCCACACCACTGTCCACCGGCCCTGCGCCGGCTTGAAGAGCCTGTGATCCCCGTGATCCCGGCTCTTTTTTTATTCCGGTCAGTGACTTGCACGGGCAACAGCGGAAACCGTGACGCCCCGGCTTGCCGCTGTCACGTCGCAGGCCGCAAGATGCGGACCGGTCCGGGGAGTCCGAGTGCATGAGCGTGGCAGTGCGAGGAAGGTCTGCGCGTGGATGGGGGTTGGCAGCCATGCTGCTGCTGGCCGTGGCCGCGTGTCGTGAATCGGCCAACGATCCGGCCAAGCCGGCGGCCGAACCGGTTGCGGCGGTGCAGGCCATGGCCCTGCGCCTGGCCGAGGACGATCTGGTCGGCTACGCGAAGCTGTCGGTACCGCCGAGCCAGTACCAGCGCCTGCAGCAGGCGTGGGACGAGGGCCACAGCCAGTGGCCGCTGACCGAGCTCCCGCTGGGCGACCAGCTGCTGCCGATGCTGGCCGCCCTGCGTGCGCCCAATGCCAGCGTCGAACTGCAGCGCAGCTTCGACCGCCAGCTGGCCGGCCAGGCCGGTGCCGTGCGCCAGGCCGCGCAGTCGATGGGCAACTTCGGTGTGCAGTACCTGCGCCATCAGAAGGGCTATACGCCCGGCCAACAGGCCCACTACATCGCCCTGGTGGAAACCCTCGCCAGCTGGGCGCAGGGGGCACCGATCAGTGACCGTGCCCGCGCGCGCAGCACCATCGCCGCGCTGGTCGGCGCGGCCGACAAGGTCGGCTTCGACGATGAGGCCGGCCTGCAGGCCGCCGGCATGGAAGGCAGCCTGCAGCAGCTGGCACCGTTCATCCACACCCTCAAGGCGGTGCTGGGCAGCTACGGGCTGGGCGTGGACGACGCGCTGCGCAGCGTGCGTGGTGAGCTGCTCTCGGTGGAGGGCGACAATGCCCTGGTACGCCTGCACTACGACCTGGCTGGCCGCGAAATGACCCTGCAGCTGCCGCTGAGCCGGCGCGAAGGCCACTGGTACCTGACCCGAACCCTGGCCGACACCGACGCCCTGCTGCGCAAGGCCGACGCGGCCCGCGCTGCTGCGTCGCCGTCACCGGCCGAAGCCCCCGCCGACGGTGGGGAAGCGGCAACGCCGCCGCCTAAGCCATAATGGCGCCGATGTCGAAACAGAACCCGCTGCCGTTCCCCGGCGAAGAATCCCAGTCGACGCCCGCCGATACGGTGCCGGCGTCCCCCTCGACCGGTACCGGCCCGAACCCGGTACCGCCGCCCGCGCACGCGCGTCCGGCTGGCCGCCGCCCGCTGTGGGCACGGTTGCTGGGCCGCCTGGTCGAGCCGTGGCTGTCGCTGAAGATCGAGCCGGAAGACCCGGGCCAGTACAACGATGGCCGCCCGGTCATGTACGTGCTGGAAGACTACGGCCTGTCCAACGCGCTGATCCTGGACAAGGCCTGCCGCCAGGCCGGCCTGCCGTCGCCGCTGGTGCCGCTGGCCGGTGACCCGACCGGCCGCAAGCGCGCTTACCTGGCACTGTCGCGCCGCAGCTCCAGCAACTCGCTGATCCCCGAGCAGCGCGGCGCCAAGACCCATTCCGATTCGCTGGCCAAGGTCCTGCAGGCGCATCGCGTGCGCGACGACCTGGACGTGCACCTGGTGCCGGTGTCGATCTTCGTCGGCCGCGCGCCGGACAAGCAGAGCGGCTGGTTCGCTGTGCTGTTCTCGGAAAACTGGGCGCTGGTCGGCCGCTTCCGCCGCCTGCTGGCGGTACTGCTCAACGGCCGCAGTACCATCGTTCGCTTCGCCCCGCCGATCTCGCTGCGCAGCACCGTGGACGAAGGCCTGGAGCCGGAGCGCACGGTACGCAAGCTGCAGCGCGTGCTGCGTACGCACTTCCGCCGCATCCGTGAATCGGTGATCGGCCCCGACCTGTCGACCCGGCGCCTGCTGGTGGACCAGGTGCTGGCCGCCGAACCGGTGCGCGAAGCGATCGCCGCGCAGGCCAAGCGCGACAACTCCAAGCCGGCCGATGCCTGGAAGAAGGCGCATGCCTACGCCTGGGAAATCGCCGCGGACTACTCCAGCCCGGTGGTGCGCTCGGCCAGCTTCATGCTCAGCCACGTGTGGAACCGCATCTATGCGGGCGTACTGGTGCACCACCTGGACAAGTTCAAGGCCGCCGCGCCGGGCCACGAAGTGGTCTACGTGCCCAGCCACCGCAGCCACATGGACTACCTGCTGCTGTCCTACCTGCTGTACGACCGCGGCATCGTGCCGCCACACATCGTGGCCGGCATCAACCTGAACCTGCCGGTGGTCGGCACCCTGCTGCGCAAGGGCGGTGCGTTCTTCATCCGCCGTTCGATCCGCGGCAACGCGCTGTATTCGGCGGTGCTCAGTGAGTACGTCGCGCAGCTGGTGGCCGGTGGCTACTCGCTGGAGTACTTCGTCGAAGGTGGCCGCTCGCGTACCGGCCGGCTGCTGCAGCCCAAGGGCGGCATGATCTCGATGACCCTGCGCGCGTTCCTGCGCCAGCCGCGCAAGCCGGTGCTGTTCCAGCCCATCTACATCGGCTACGAGAAGCTGATGGAAGGCGGCAGCTACCTGGACGAACTGTCCGGGCGGCCGAAGGAAAAGGAATCGATCTGGTCGCTGCTGTGGGGCATCCCCAAGGTGCTCAAGCAGAACTACGGCCAGGTGGTGGTGAACTTCGGCGAACCGATCGCACTGAACGACGTGCTGGCCGAGAAGGCGCCGGAGTGGAAGGGCGAGGCGGTATCCGAGGACGAGAAGCCGGCCTGGCTGTCGACCACGGTGGACACGCTGGCCGAACGCATCCAGGTGCGCATCAACGGCGCTGCCGACGTCAACCCGATCAACCTGCTGGCGCTGGCGCTGCTGTCCACGCCGAAGCACGCGATGGGCGAGGCCGACCTGATCGCGCAGATCGAGCTGTGCAAGACCCTGCTGGTCGAGATGCCGTACTCGGACCGGGTGACGGTGACCCCGCACTCGCCGGAGCGGATCATCGCCCATGCCGAGGAAATCAACGTCCTCACCCGCATCAAGCACCCGCTGGGCGATGTGCTCAGCGTCAGTGGCGACACCGCGGTGCTGCTCAGCTACTTCCGCAACAACGTGGTGCATCTGTTCACCGCCTCGTCGTGGGTGGCCTGCTGCTTCCAGAACAACCGTCGCATGAGCCGTACCGGGCTGGTCCAGCTGGGGCGCACGGTGTACCCGTTCCTGCAGGCCGAACTGTTCCTGCCGTGGAGCGAGGACGAGTTCGCCCACCGCATCGACCGGACCATCGATGTGTTCGTGCGCGAGGGCCTGCTGCAGAACGTCAACGATGACGACGGCGGCATCCTGGCGCGTAATACCGGGCAGACCGACGAGGTGTTCCGCCTGCGTGCGATCGGCCATTCGCTGCAGCAGGCGTTCGAGCGCTACTACATCGCCATCTCGGTGCTGGTGAAGAACGGCCCCGGCGTGCTCGGCGCCGCCGAGCTGGAAAGCCTGTGCCAGCAGGCGGCGCAGCGGCTGAGCCTGCTCTATGCACCGGCGGCGCCGGAGTTCTTCGACAAGTCCCTGTTCCGCGGCTTCATCCAGAAGCTGCGCGAACTGCGCCTGGTGTGGCCGGACGAAAACAGCAAGCTGCTGTTCGACGAGCGGCTGGATGCCTGGGCCAAGGATGCCAAGTTCATCCTGGGCCGCGAGCTGCGCCACACCATCGAACGGGTCAGCCCGGAAGCGGCGCGCCCGGACGAGCCCGCGCCGCAGGATTGAACGTAGCGCCGGGTCCTGCGGTGGGTGTGGACCTTGGTCCACACCTTCCAGCCGTGCCAACCAAGGTTGGCACCCACCAGGACGGTCTTCAGGCCGGTTCGTCAGGAATCTGCAGGCTTTCCAGCCTGGCGATGCAGTCCTTCAGCTGCAGCTTGCGCCGCTTCAGGCGCTTGGCTTCCAGTTCATCCTCGCCGTTGGCCGCCATGCGGGTGATCTGTTCATCCAGCAGGCGGTGCTCAGCGCGCAGGGCGGCGAGGTGCTCGACGATCTCGGCGGGGCTGTAGGTGTCCACAGCCTCTGAGCATACACAGCGATGATGACCGCCGGGAGAGGGGAATTCCGACCCCCGGCCGGGGCCGCTCCGAGCCGTTAGAATGGAGCCCATGAGTGCCGTGATTTCCCTTCCCGATCCCCTGCCGCGCGCCGCCCGCGATCCGCGCGTGGCCGAGCGCGAGCAGCACAAGCTGGCCAAGCGCCTGCGCCGCCAGGTCGGCGAGGCGATTGCCGACTTCGGCATGATCGAGGCTGGCGACAAGGTGATGGTCTGCCTGTCCGGCGGCAAGGACAGCTACACCCTGCTGGACGTGCTGCTGCAGCTGCAGAAAAAGGCGCCGGTGCCGTTCGAGCTGGTGGCGGTGAACCTGGACCAGAAGCAGCCGGGCTTCCCCGAGCACATCCTGCCGGAGTACCTGGCCGGGCTGGGCGTGCCGTACCACATCATCGAGCAGGACACCTATTCGGTGGTCAGCCGGGTCATTCCGGAAGGCAAGACGATGTGCTCGCTGTGCTCGCGGCTGCGTCGTGGTGCGCTGTACAACTACGCCGAAATCCATGGCTTCACCAAGATCGCGCTGGGCCATCACCGCGACGACATGGTGGCCACGTTCTTCATGAACCTGTTCCACCACGCCAAGCTGTCGGGCATGCCGCCGAAGCTGCGCAGCGACGACGGCAAGCACGTGGTGATCCGGCCGCTGGCCTACGTGCGCGAGAGCGACATCGTCGACTACGCGCAGGTACGCCAGTTCCCGATCATTCCCTGCAACCTGTGCGGCAGCCAGGAGAACCTGCAGCGCCGCCAGGTCGGCCTGATGCTGAAGCAGTGGGAGAAGGACCACCCGGGCCGCATCGAGCAGATCGCGCGCGCCATGGGTGAAGTCCGGCCCTCGCAGCTGGCCGACACCACCCTGTTCGACTTCATGGCGCTGGGCCGTCGCGACGACGCGCCGCTGCCCGACGCCCATGCCTGGCTGGCCGGTTCACCGGCCGATGCCGACGCAGATCCCGAGACGCCCACCGTTTAAGGTCGGTCGCCCTTTCTCTTTGCCATCCGGAATTCCATGTTCTTTCGCAACCTGACGTTCTTCCGTTTCCCGACCACCACCGATTTTTCCGAAGTCGACACCCTGCTGCCGCACGCCCTGCTCAAGCCGGTCGGCGCACTGGAAATGAATTCGCGCGGCTTCATCTCGCCGTTCGGCCGCGAGGAGAAGGAACTGCTCTCCCACCGCATCGCCGAACACCTGTGGCTGACCGTGGGCGGCGAGGACAAGATCCTGCCGGCGGCGGTGGTCAACGACCTGCTTGAGCGCAAGCTGGAGGAGATCGAGGAGAAGGAAGGCCGCCGCCCGGGTGGCCGCGAGCGCAAGCGCATGAAGGACGACCTGCTGCATGAACTGCTGCCGCGCGCCTTCGTGAAGTCCTCGCGCAACGACGCCTTCATCGACCTGCAGCACGGCTACGTGGCAGTGGATACCTCCAGCCGCAAGACCGGCGAGTACTTCATGTCCGACATCCGTGGCCTGCTCGGCAGCTTCCCGGCGATGCCGCTGAACGCCGAAGTCGCACCGCGTTCGATCCTGACCGGCTGGATTGCCGGCGAGCCGCTGCCGACCGGGCTGAGCCTGGGCGAAGAATGCGAGATGAAGGACCCGGTGGAAGGCGGCGCGGTGGTCAAGTGCCAGCACCAGGAACTGCGCTGCGACGAGATCGACAAGCACCTGGACGCCGGCAAGCAGGTGACCAAGCTGGCGCTGATCTTCGAGGACAACCTGTCGTTCGTGATCGGCGACGACCTGATCGTGCGCAAGCTGAAGTTCCTCGACGGCGCCCTGGACCAGCTGGAGCATGCCGATGAAGACGGCCGCCGCGCCGAGTTCGATGCCCGCTTCGCCCTGCAGAGCGCCGAGATCCGCCGCCTGTTCCTGTTGCTGGAAGAAGCCTTCAAGCTCAGCAAGGCTGACTGAACAGGCAGCCCGACGGCCGCCGGTCATCCGGCGGCCCGAAGCAGCGCTATGCTGGGCGCATGAGCCGTCTGCTGCGCCGCCTGATCAGCCCGACCCCGCCTGCCACCGTACAGCGCGACACCGTTCGCCTGCGCCTGGAGGATGCCGAGATCGAGGTACTGCGCGTGCGTGATCCGCGTGCGCGCCGCATCAAGCTGAGCGTGGACGAGCGCGGCGCACGACTGACCCTGCCGCTGCGGGCCAGCCTGGTGATGGGCGAGCGTTTCCTGGAGCAGCACCGCGACTGGCTGGCGCTGCAGCTGCGCCAGTACCAGGGCCAGGGCCTGCCGGCCCCGCTTCAGCCCGGCGAAGACGGCGTGCTGCCACTGCGCGGTGAACTGTTGCCGTTGCGCTGGCAGGAAGGCCGCTACGCGCGCCTGGAGATCGACGAACACGGCGCCTGCGTGCAGTGGCCGACCCGCGGCGGTGACGCCACCCTGCGCCGTCTGCTGCGCGAGTTCTACGAAGCCCAGACCCGCGCCGACGTCGGTCGCTGGCTGCCGAAGTACCTGCCCACCCTGCCGCGCGCACCCAGCCGCCTGCGGCTGAAGGTGATGTCCTCGCAGTGGGGTTCGCTGGCGCCTGACGGCAGCATGGCGCTGGACCTGGCCCTGGTGTTGGGCCGCTCGGAAGCGTTCGAGTACGTGCTGGTGCACGAACTCTGCCACCTGATCCAGCCCAACCACTCGCCCGCGTTCTGGCACGAAGTGGAACAACGCTTCCCCGCCTGGCGGCAACAGCGCGACTACTTCCAGCTTGAAGGGCGACGCCTGAAGGCCATGTTGCGGCAACTGCTGTAGCGCCAGCGCTACAGCAGTTGCCCACGCATTCTTCCTCTACCCCCGCCTTCGGCGCGCCCCTTCAACAGAAGGGGCTTTCCTCCAGCCCGCCCTGGCAACGCGCCATGGAGCGCGCGCAGCGCGCGACCCGCTCCTGCTCTTCCTTCCTTCTTCCGTGGTGGACACACCGGAAAGTGTCCGTGGCCGGCTGGGGTGGGTTGCGCAGGGGCGTGAGCCGCATGGATGCGGCGACCGAGCTTACAAGGACGTACTTGCAGCGCCCCCTGCGTAATCCACCCCGCCCGGCCAAGCACGGCTTTGCCTTCGGATACCACCCACCACGAGGGGCTCAGCCGTTGGCCGAAACCCTCACCCCGCCCGCAACGCCGCTGCCGTGGCCCAACGTGCCGCCACCCGCGGCGCCGTAATGCACACCGCCTGATCGGTCACCGTCGTCACCGCACGCTCCAGCAGCTGGATATCCGCCTCATGCTGGCGCGCCACATGCGGGTCCTCGAAGAAGATCGCACGCTGGCAACGCCCTTCCAGCACCCGGTCGGCAATCTGCGCATCACCGCCCATCGGGCCACTCTGGTAGCGCGTTACCCAGGGCGTATCGCTGGGCCAGCCCCGGCTCCAGGCCAGCTCGTTCAAGCGCTGGCCGGTGGTGCCGGTCGCCACGCGTTCACCGAACCGGGCCAGCACATCGAAGTGTTCATCGGCGAAGGCCAGCATCGCCGGCTTCATCGCATCGTGCGCGATCAGCGCCAGTGTCTGTCCTTCGAACGCATGCAGGTCGTCGGCGCCGGCATCGGCCGCCAGCCCGGCGTGGATGCGCTCCACCTCGACCCAGTCGCGTGCGGTGGCCACGGTCGAAATGAACGGTTTGCCGTGGATCACGCACTGTCGCTTCAGGGCCGTGGCCTCCGGAAACACCGAGGACGGATCGACCGGATCAATCAGATAGATCGCACCATCCAGTGTCCGATCCGGGCCCATCCCGACCACCTCGGCGACCAGCTTCATCAGGCCACCCTCGCGCCCGTAGGGATAGCGGTGCAGTCCCCCATATCCAGCGAGGAAGCCCTGTCGTCCGATCGCGTCATGGGTGCGGCCGACCGCGTGCAGCGACACGCCCAGTTCGCGCAGGCCGGGTTCGCTGACACGCAGCCAGCGGAACAGGGCGGCGCGCGCGTCGTGGTGGTGGAGACGGTTGGCAGCCAGGCCGATGCGCATCGAAAACTCCGCAGGTACGGGTGAAGGCGGCAGTGTATGTCGGCATTCCCCTCTCTGGATGTTTTTACAACTTTCTTCATTGCGGCCTGTCCGCACGTCGCTAGCGTGGCAGACAGCGGTACCGCTGCGCGGCCGTGCACTTCAGTCCGCGAAATGAGGATGCCCATCGTGAACGTCGCTGGCCTGCCTGCCGCCGCCGTGGTCCTGGCCTGCCTGCTGCTGCCCACCACAGCCGCCGCCGCTGGCTGCGAGTCGCCGCTGCACATCGCCTGGCCCGCCGACCGCGCACCGTTGTCCTCCAGCGAACAAGGCCAGGCGCGCGGGCTCGGCGCGCAGTACCTGGCGCTGCTGGAAGCACAGCGCCCGCTGCAGATGCAGCCACTGCGGGGCGTTGCCGTGGCCGAGGGGGCGTTGCCCCACGACACCCAGGCACTGCTGGGGTGGCCACGTTCGCAGGTGCCCATCGGCTGGGTGGCCAGCGCGCCCTACCTGCAGCTGCCGCAGGTGATCGTGCGGCGCCGGGATGCGCCGCCGGTCATGGGGCTTGAGGCCCTGCGCGGGCGCACCGTGGCCAGTCCCGATCCATTGCCGCTGACTGCGCTGCTGGCCGAGCAGGCGCCCGGTGCGCAGCTGCTGCCACCGGCACCGATCGACGACGCGCTGTCGCTGCTGGGTACCGGCCTGATCGATGCCGTGATCGCCAATCTCGGCGAGGTCGAGGCCGCGTTACGCCGCTATCGTGGAGATTCGCTGGTGGTCGCAGCACCGGCAGGAATCGAGGATGCGCTGGTGCTGGCCGTCGTGCCCGCCTGTGCCGATGTCATCAGCGAGTTCGAGCACGCCGTGTCGCAGCTGACGGACGCGCAGCACGAGGCGATCCGCGCAGCCTGGCAGCCGGCCGGGCCACGCAGCCAGTCGTCACCGTCGCCCTTGCGTTGGCTGGTAACCGCCTCGCTGATCCTGCTGGCGCTCGCGCTGGTATACGCCTTCGGCTATTGGCGCGTGCACCGTGAAAGCGCGCGCCGCCGCGTAGCCGCGCAACGCCTGCAGGAGGTGACCTCGAATCTGCCGGCTGTGGTCTATCAGGCACGACGCTCCGCCGCGGGCTATTACAGTTTTCCTCAGATTGCAGGTGACGTGCAGACGTTGTTCGGGATCAGCGTGGAAACCGCGCTGATCGACCAGCAGCGCCTGCTCGCAGCGGTCCACCCTGAGGATCGCAATCGGCTGATGGACGCTGTCGATGCCGCTGCGCTGGCGCGTGGCCCGATCGACGTCACCTTCCGCACGCGATCGCCACAGGGCTGGCGTTGGGTACGCTCTCATGGTCGACCGCTGTCCTGCGATGACGGCGATGTCGAGTGGAGTGGCTACTGGATCGATGTCAGCGAGGCGCAGTCGCGCACCCGGGCGCTGGCCGAAGCGCGCCGGGAGGCCGAGCAGGTGGCGCAGGACAAGACCCACTTCCTGGCAACGATGAGCCACGAGATCCGCACGCCGATGAGCACCCTGCTGGGCATGCTCGAACGACTGGCTGGCAGCGACTTGGATCCGGGCCAGCAGCAGGTGCTGGCGACAGTCGGTGATGCCGCGCGGATGCTGCGGCAGATCCTCGACGATGTGCTGCACAGCCAGCGATTCCAGGCTGCGCCGCTGCAGCTGCGGCCCACGGATCTGGGCGCTCTGGTACGCGCGGTGCAGCAGCTGCTGATGCCGGTCGCAGCCAGCCGCGGCCTGTACCTGCGCGCCGAGCTGGATCCGGCATTGCAGGCTGGATCGCTCGCCGACGGTCTGCGCGTGCGCCAGATCCTGTTCAACCTTGCCGGCAACGCGCTCAAGTTCACCGAGCAAGGGGGCGTGGAACTGCGGGTGCAGGTGCTGCAGCAATTCGATGGTGGCCAGCGCCTGCGCCTGCAGGTGAGCGACAGCGGCGTAGGCATCAGTCCGGAGCGGCAACAGGCGGTGTTTGCCGCTTACACCCAGGCCGAAGCATCCACAACACGCCGCTTCGGTGGCAGCGGCCTGGGCCTGGCGATCTGCCGCGAGCTGGCCGAGTCGATGGGCGCGCAGCTGCAGCTGCGCAGCGCGCCAGGCGAGGGCACCACGGTAAGGATGGAGCTTGAGCTGGCTGGCTGTGCGTTGCCCGCAGAGCCGCGACCTCTGCCGTTGTCGGCAATGCGGCCACTGTCGCCGGCCCGGGTGCTGGCAGCCGATGATCATCCCACCAACCTGCTTCTGCTGGAGCAGCGCCTGTGCGAGCTGGGACTGCAGGTGCACGCCTGCGGGGACGGCCGGCAGGCCTTCGAGGCCTGGCAGACGAAACCCTTCGACCTGGTCATCACCGACTGCCACATGCCGCACATGGACGGCTTCGCGCTGGCGCGGGCGATCCGTGCCGACCCTTGCCCGGCGCGTGCGCAGGTGCCGATCATCGCGCTGACCGCCAGCGTGCTGGATCGCACCCGCGACGCCTGCCGCGTGGCCGGCATCGACCACTTCCTGGCCAAGCCAGTGGAAACCCGCGAACTGCACGCGCTGTTGGCCGTGCTGCTGGCGCCGCTGTCAGCGGGTCAGTAGCCGCACGATGCTGGCGGCGGCATCGCGACCCTCGGCCACGGCGGTTACCACGAGGTCAGCGCCGCGCACCGCATCGCCACCGGCGAACAGACGCGGATGTGCGGTCTGGAATGGCAGGCGATCCTTGCCACCGGCCACGATGCGACCGTTGGACTGGCCTTCCACGCCGTGTTCGGTGAGCCACGCCGGCACGGTTGGTGAGAAGCCGAAGGCGATGATCACCACGTCCGCCTCCAGCAGCGATTCGCTGCCGTCGATCGGCACCGCATTCTGGCGGCCATTGGCATCGGGCTCGCCAAGTCGGGTCTCGACCACGGTCACGCCGATCACTTCGTCGTCGGCGCCGGCTTCGATCGACAGCGGCTGGCGGTTGAACAGGAAGCGCACGCCTTCTTCGCGAGCATTGGCCACTTCGCGCGCGCTGCCGGGCATGTTGGCTTCGTCGCGACGATAGGCACAGGTGACCTTGGCTGCGCCCAGCCGCACGGCACTGCGCACGCAGTCCATGCCGGTATCGCCGCCACCGAGCACCACCACGCGCTTGCCGTTGAGGTCGGGCAGGGCGATGGTGTCCTCCCAGCCGGCGATCGGCCGGCCCTTCGGATCATCGCCGCCGACGATGCGGCTGTTCTGCACCAGGAACGGCAGCGCCGGCAGCACGCCCTTCAGGTCCTGGCCGTCGAGGCCGCCGTCGGTGTAGCGATAGGCGCCGGTACCAACGAACACCGCGTCGTGGGAGTCCAGCAGCTGCTGCACGCTCAGGTCGCGACCGATCTCCACGCCGAGGCGGAACTGCACGCCCATGCCTTCCAGCACTTCGCGGCGGCGATGGATCACGTCCTTGTCCAGCTTGAAGCTGGGAATACCGAACTGCAGCAGGCCGCCGATCTGCTCGTAGCGGTCGTAGACCACGGCGGTGATGCCGGCGCGGGCCAGGCGGTCGGCGCAGGCCAGGCCGGCCGGGCCTGCACCGATCACCGCCACGCTGTGGCCGGTCGGCTGCACCGCACCTAGATCCGGGCGCCAGCCGCTGGCCAGCGCGGTATCGACGATGTACTTCTCCACCGCACCGATGGTGACCGCGCCGAATTCCTCCAGCGTGCAGCTGCCTTCGCACAGGCGGTCCTGCGGGCAGACCCGGCCGCACACTTCCGGCAGCGGGTTGGTGCTGTGGCACAGCGTGGCCGCTTCATGGATGCGGTTCTCCTGCACCAGCTGCAGCCACTGCGGAATCGCGTTGTGTACCGGGCACTTCCAGCTGCAGTAGGGGTTGCCGCAATCCAGGCAGCGGCCGGCCTGGTACTGCGCGTCCTCCTTGCCGAACTTGCCGTACAACTCGCCCCAGTCGCCGGAGGTGCGCAGTTCCACCGGGATGCGCTGCGGCATGGTGCGGGGCAGGTCGAGGAACTGGAAGGCGTGCTTGCGGCTCATGGCGGGCTCTGTGGTGTTTTGCGGTTGCCGGCCAGCGGCCGGCACTACCGTTACGCGGCGCGGCGGAGGGTTTCGGTCAGCGACTCGATGCTGGCGGCCTTCGGTTTGACCAGCCAGAACTTGCCGATGTAATCGCGGAACTCGTCCAGGATCTGCTGCGCCCAGATGCTGCCGGTCAGCTCGCGATGACGACCGATCAGGCGGTGCAGATGCTGGCGGTAGTTCTCGAAGCCCTCGGCGGAGACGCGATGGATGTCGATCAGCTCGTGGTTGTAGCGGTCGACGAAATCGCGGTCCACGTCCAGCACGTAGGCCAGGCCGCCGGTGAAGCCGGCACCGAAGTTCAGGCCGACCTTGCCCAGCACCAGCACCACGCCATCAGTCATGTATTCGCAGCAGTGGTCACCGGCGCCTTCCACCACCGCCAGCGCGCCGGAATTGCGCACCGCGAAGCGTTCGCCCGCGCGGCCGGCGGCAAACAGCTCGCCCCCGGTGGCGCCGTACAGGCAGGTGTTGCCGATGATGGCGGTGCTGCGGGCCTCGAAGCGCGCGCCGCGCGGCGGGCGCACCACCAGGCGGCCGCCGGCCATGCCCTTGCCGACGTAGTCGTTGGCTTCACCCTCCACTTCCAGGTGCAGGCCACCCACGTTGAACGCGCCGAAGCTCTGCCCGGCACTGCCGCGGAAGCGCAGTTCCAGCGGTGCCTCGGCCATGCCCTGATTGCCGTGCGTGCGGGCCACCGCGCCGGCCAGGCGGGTGCCGATGCTGCGGTCGGTGTTGTGGATCAGGAAGCGATGCTCGCCGCCGCGCTTGTGTTCGATGGCGGAGGACAGCAGGCCGTCCATCTGCGTGGCCAGGCTGTCCGGCGATTCGTACAGGCGCTGCGCGGCGCAGTGGCTGCCTTCGTAGCGGCTGTCGGCCAGCAGGCGCGACAGGTCCACGCGCACGCCCTCGCGCGGCGCCGTTTCGACCTGCCGCAGCAGGTCGGTACGGCCGACGATCTCGTCCAGCGAACGCGCCCCCAGGTAGGACAGCCAGCCGCGCACTTCCTCGGCCAGCAGGTGGAAGAAGTTCTCCACGCGCTCCGGCTGGCCGGTGAAGTGGTTCTCGCGCAGGCGTTCGTCCTGGGTGGCCACGCCAGTGGCGCAGTTGTTGAGGTGGCAGATGCGCAGGTACTTGCAGCCCAGCACGATCATCGGCGCGGTGCCGAAGCCGAAGCTGTCCGCACCCAGCAGCGCGGCCTTGACCACGTCCAGGCCGGTCTTCAGGCCACCATCGGTCTGCAGCAGGGTGCGCCCGCGCAGGTCGTTGGCCAGCAGCGCCTGGTGCGCTTCGGCCACGCCCAGTTCCCACGGTACGCCGGCATAGCGGATCGAGCTGACCGGCGAGGCACCGGTGCCGCCGTCGTGGCCGGAAATGGTGATCAGGTCCGCGCCGGCCTTGACCACGCCGGCGGCAATCGTGCCGACGCCGGCATGGCTGACCAGCTTCACCGACACCAGCGCGGTCGGGTTGACCTGCTTCAGGTCGTAGATCAGCTGCGCCAGGTCTTCGATCGAATAGATGTCGTGGTGCGGCGGCGGCGAGATCAGGCCGATGCCCGGGCGCGCGTAGCGCAGCCGCGCGATCAATTCGTTGACCTTGTGGCCGGGCAGCTGGCCGCCCTCGCCGGGCTTGGCGCCCTGCGCGACCTTGATCTGCAGCACCTCGGCATTGACCAGATATTCAGCGGTGACGCCGAAACGGCCGGAAGCCACCTGCTTGATCTTGCTGCGCTTTGTGGTGCCATAGCGGGCGGGATCCTCACCGCCTTCGCCGGAATTGCTGCGGCCGCCGAGGCGGTTCATGGCAATGGCCAATGCTTCATGTGCTTCCGGCGACAGTGCGCCCAGGCTGATCGCCGCAGTATCGAAGCGCGGGAACAGGGTACTGGCTGGAGCCACCTCGTCCAGCGGTACCGGCGTGGCCGCCGGCACCAGTTCCAGCAGGTCGCGCAGCGCCGACGGCGGCCGTGCATGCACCGCATCGCAGTACTGCTGCCAGGCACGCGGATCGCCGCTGCGCGCCGCGCGCTGCAGGGTGGTGACCACATCCGGGTTGTACATGTGGTACTCGCCGCCGTGCACGTACTTCAGCAGGCCGCCGACATCCACGTCCTGCTGCGCATCCCAGGCCTGCGCGCACAGATCGCGTGCGTCGGCATCCAGGCGCGCGAAACCGGCACCACCGATGCGCGAGGCGGTATCCGGGAAGCACAGATCCACGACCTCCGGTTCCAGGCCGATGATCTCGAACAGCTGCGCGCCGCGGTAGCTGGCCACGGTACAGATGCCCATCTTCGAGATGATCTTCGACAGGCCCTTGTAGACGCCCTTGCGGTAGCGGCGGCCGATCTGCGACTGCTCACCGCCCTTGCTGAGCTTGAGAATGCCGCGTCGGCCCAGGTCGAACAGGGTCTGGTAGGCCAGGTACGGATACACCGCCGTGGCGCCGAAGCCGAGCAGGCAGGCCATGTGGTGCGGGTCGCGCGCTGTGCCGGTCTCGACGATGAGATTCACGTCGCAGCGCAGGCCCAGCCGCGAGAGGTGATGGTGGATGGCGCTGGTGGCCAGCAGCGCATGCACCATCGGCCGCCCGGCCACCGGGTAGCGGTCGGACAGCAGCAGCATCACCATGCCGTCGCGCGCGGCCTGTTCGGCTTCGCTGCAGATGCGTTCGATGCCGGCGCGCAGGCCCTCGTCTTCGCTGTAGGACAGGTCGAGCAGGCGGTTGGCCTGCACGTACTGGTCCATCTTCAGCAGCTGGCGCAGCTTGCGCTGGCTCAGCACCGGCGAATTGAGGATGACGTGGTTCACCGTCTCCGGGCCGGCATGGAAGATGTTGGTCTCCTTGCCAAGCTGGGTGGACAGCGACATCGCGCAGTCTTCGCGCAGCGGGTCGATCGGCGGGTTGGTGACCTGCGCGAACGCCTGGCGGAAATAGTCGTACAGCGGGCGGCTGCGCTGGCTCAGCACCGCCATCGGCGTGTCATCGCCCATCGAGCCGGTGGCTTCCTGCTCGGTCTCGGCCAGCGGCCGCAGCACCTGCTCCACTTCCTCGCTGCTGAGCTGGTAGAGCTTGTGGTAGCTGCGCAGGGTGCCTTCGTCAAAGGGTTCTTCCACCAGCGACGGGTCGATCAGTTCGGTCTGCAGGTAGGTCACGCCCTGCTGCAGCCACTGCTTGTACGGCGCGCGACCACGGTTGATGCGGTCGATGGCTTCGGAGTCGAGCAGGTCGCCGCGCTTGAGGTCGATGGCGATCATCTCGCCGGGGCCGAGCTTGCCCTTGCGCACCACGCGCTCGGTCGGCACTTCCCACACGCCCGCTTCGGAGGCGACCAGGAAATGACGGTCGGCGGTCAGCATCCAGCGCGCCGGGCGCAGGCCGTTGCGGTCGAGGGTGCAGACGGCGTAGCGGCTGTCGCAGGCAACGATGCCGGCCGGGCCGTCCCACGGCTCGCTGTTCAGGCCGTGGAACTCGTAGAACGCGGCCAGGTCCGGATCCTTGAACTCCAGCGACTGGGTGGCGGGCGGCACCAGGATGCGCAGCGCCTGGATCAGCTCCATGCCACCGGCGACCATCAGCTCCAGCATGTTGTCCAGGCTCTGCGAGTCCGAACCGTGCATGGAAATAACCGGGTCAAACTCGCCGATATCAAAGCGCGGCGTCTTCCACACCTTGCTGCGTGCTTGCGCCCAGCGCCGGTTGCCTTCGATGGTGTTGATCTCGCCGTTGTGGGCGAGCATGCGGAACGGGTGGGCCAGCGGCCAGCGCGGCAACGTGTTGGTGGAGAAGCGCTGGTGGAACACGATGGCGCTGGAGGCCAGTTCGCGGCGCTGCAGGTCCGGGAAGAAGCGGCTCAGCTTGTCCGGCAGCACCATGCCCTTGTAGCTGATCGCATCCGGGGTGAGCGTGGTGACGTAGAAGTCGGCGTGATCGCGCAGCTCCTGCTCGCTGCGGCGGCGTGCCAGGAACAACGCCAGCGCGAAGCCGGCATCATCCTGGCCAACGCCGGCATCGACGAACACCTGTTCGATGCGCGGCAGCGTGTCGCGCGCCAGTTGGCCGCAGACGCTGTCGTCGGTCGGTACCTCGCGCCAGCCGGCAACCTTGCAGCCCACCGCTTCCACCTGCGCCTGCAGCTGGGCGCGGCAGGCCTGCGCCGCGTCGGCGTCGTGGGGCAGGAACACCAGGCCGGCGGCGAAGCGTGCGGCGACGGCAATGCCGGCCTCACTCGCCAGCAGTTTCAGGAACGCATCGGGGCGGCGCAGCAGCAGGCCGCAGCCATCGCCGGTCAGGCCATCGGCGGCGACACCGCCACGGTGGGTCATGCGCGAAAGCGCGGCGATGGCGGTATCAACCAACAGGCGCGATGGTTGATCGTCGAGCTGGGCGACCATGCCAAATCCACAGGCATCGCGCTCGGAGCGCGGGTCGTAAAGCCCTTGGCGGTTGCGGGGGGCCATCTCTACCTCGATGCGTATAGGGTTGGCGGCGACACTCGTCCCCGCTCATTCCCTGGAGCGCATCGTGAGGCCACCGGATGCCTCGACTAGATCACAGGTTGCTGCAACGCCGCAATACACGGTTGCAGGTGCAACGGAACGCGCCGGCAACCCAGTGCCGGCGCGGGGCGGGACTCAGCCGCAGCGCACGCCGCTGACGGCGCCCTTGTCGTCCACTTCGATGTTCAGGCGGTCGCCGAGGAACTCCATCGTGGCCACGTCGTTGGGCTTGAGCACGCGCAGCTGGCTGGCGCCCGCATCTTCCTGCGCCTGCTTGCCCACGGCGTCGGTGTAGGCCTGGCCGACCAGGCTCTGCACCTGGCTGGCGTCGCAGGTGCCGACCGGCGGTGCCTCGGTGGCCTTGCCGGCGTCGTCGGCCGGCGCCTTGGCTGCTTCGGCGGCCTGCTGGGCGTGGGCGGTGGCCGAATCCTGTTCATCCAGCGCCGGTGCCTGGCAGGCGGTCAGGGCCAGCACGGCCGGCAGCAACAGGGCGGAGAGCGAACGGGCGCGAATCGGGAACGACATCATGACTCCGGAAGGGGTTGTGAAGACCCGAGCATAGCGGCGAACCGGCCCTCACGTGTTTGTCTTGCGTTATCGACAGGATCACCGCGCCGCACCCGCGACACTCAGCGCATGCCAACGCCCTCCACCCCGGAACAACAGGCCGCGCGCGCCGCCGGCCTGCGCTATGTCGATGACACCCAACCCGGCTTCAGCCGTCGCCGCGCGGGCAAGGGGTTTGCCTACCGCGATGCCGAGGGACATGCCGTGCGCGAGGCGGCAACGCTGCAGCGCATCCGCGCCCTGGCGATTCCGCCGGCGTATACCGCGGTGTGGATCTGCGCCCACGCCAACGGCCATTTGCAGGCCACCGGCCGCGATGCACGCGGGCGCAAGCAGTACCGCTACCACCCCGACTGGGCCGCAGTGCGCGACGCCGGCAAGTTCGACCGGGTGATCGCCTTCGGCGAAGCACTGCCTGCGCTGCGGCGCCGGCTCAGCCGCGATCTCAAGCGCAGTGGCTTCCCCCGTGAGAAGGTGCTGGCGGTCGTGGTCGCGCTGCTGGCCGACACCCTGGTGCGGGTAGGCAACGAAACCTATGCCAAGGAAAACAAATCCTTTGGCCTGACCACGCTGCGCAACCGGCATCTGGATCTGCTGCGCGGCGGGCGCGTACGGATGCGCTTCCGCGGCAAATCCGGGCAGCTGCATGAAGTGACGGTAGGTGACCGCCGGCTGGGCACGCTGGTGCGCGGTGTGCAGCAGTTGCCGGGCCAGGCGTTGTTCCAGTACCGCGACGACGACGGTGTCGTCCAACCGGTCGACTCCGGTGCGGTCAACGATTACCTGCGCGAGGTGATGGGCGAGGATTTCACCGCCAAGGATTTCCGCACCTGGGGCGGCACCCTGGCCGCAGTGCAGGCGTTCGCCGCCACTGAGCTGCCCGAACCGGCCAGCCAGCGCGCGATGGCCAAGGTACAGCGCGAGGTGGTGTGCAAGGTGGCGACCCAGTTGGGCAATACGCCTGCGGTATGCCGCAAGGCCTATATCGACCCCTGCGTGTTCGCCGGCTGGGAGCGCGGCGAACTGGCGAAACTGGCCGGCCTGCGTGGGCCGCGCCAGTGGGAACAGGCCACGCTGAAGGTACTGCGCCGGGCGCGGCGGCTGGCCAAGCGCAGCGCCTGAGATGACGTCGGGCGCGCCTGCCCTGCCCGGCGGCACCCTGCAGCGTCGGGCTTGCTCGATGGCGGTTATCCGCAGTAGATCGCGGTGATGTTGTTGGTGCGTCCCTTTTCGATGGTCAGGCGGTCACCGCCTTCGCTGGCCGGTGGCACCCGCGGACCGTCATGGCGCAGCACCCTTACATGCAGGCTGTCGCTGTCCACCCGGGCGCGTGTGACGGTGGCATCCGAGGCGGCCAGGCCAAGTGCGCCGCGCACCATGTCGCTGTGGCACTGGCCGGAAATCACACCGTCGATCGGCTGTACCTGGGCCACCGGCGTGCTGCTGCAGGCGGCGAGGGCAACGCTGAGAGCGGCGGCGGCGATCGCATGTTTCATGGAGGCATTCCTCGTGTGGTTGCCTGCAGGGTGCGACGGCGCACGTGGTGGCGGAATGAATGCCGTGCACGCGGTGGGCACGGAGTGCTCACTGCCCCCGACAGCCCGGGCGGAGAGACTGCAGGTGCGGCGGATGCCGCCCCCGGTAGTGCCGGCCGCTGGCCGGCAACCCCAACCCTCCCGAGGAGACCTGCATGGCCACCACCAAGAAGACCCCCACCCGCCGCAAGGCATCGCCGAAGGTGCGCAAAGGCACCCAGGCCGCGCCAGCCGCCACCGAGACCACCGCATCCCAGCGCCCGCGCGTGGTGAAGACCGCCACCCGCAAGGCTGCCGCTTCCGATCCGCGCGCGGCCCGTGTGGCAGCGCGGCAGCGGCGCCTGCAGGACCAGGAGAAGGCCAAGGACGTGCGCGCGGCAAAAAAAGCAACGAAGACAACGAAGAAAACCGCAACCCAGGCCGGCACGCGCCGACAGCCGGAGGCGATGCCGGCGCAGCAGCTGGCCAAGCCGGGCCATGAGCACGCACTGGAACTGGCACCGCGCTTCCTGGCACCGGACTACGTCGGCAGCGGCAAGCTGCAGGGCATGCGCGCGATCGTCACCGGTGGTGATTCCGGCATCGGTCGCGCGGTAGCGGTGCTGTTTGCGCGCGAAGGCGCCGATGTGGCGGTACTCCACCTGGACGAAGCAGAGGATGCCGATATCACCCGCCAGCACGTGGAGCGCGAAGGCGGCCGCTGCGTGGTGATCGCCGGTGACGTGCGCGATCCGCGCTTCTGCAACAGGGCGGTGAAGCAAGTGGCCAAGGCGTTCGGCGGCATCGACATCCTGGTCAACAACGCCGCGTTCCAGCTGCATTGCGAGCGCCTGGAGGACCTGGAGGACGCGCACCTTCAGGAGACCCTTCAGACCAACATCGGCGGTTACATCCAGATGGCGCGTGCGGTGCTGCCGCATCTGGGCGAGGGCGCCAGCATCATCAACACCGGTTCGGAAACGGGAATCTTCGGCAGCAAGGCGCTGATCGACTACTCGGCCACCAAGGGCGCAATCCATGCGTTCACCAAGTCGCTCGCCAGCCAGCTGCTGCCACGTGGCATCCGGGTCAACTGCGTGGCGCCGGGACCGGTGTGGACGCCGCTGAACCCGGCCGACAAGAAGGCGGAGGACGTCGCTGAGTTCGGCAAGGACAGTGACATGGGCCGGCCCGCGCAGCCGGAAGAGCTCTCGCCCGCGTATGTATTCCTGGCCTCGCCGGCGTGTGCCAGTTACATCAGCGGGGTGATCCTGCCGGTGATGGGTGGGCCGCGGGGCTGAGCCGACGGTAGTGCCGGCCGCTGGCCGGCAGCCTCAGGGCACGGTCACCGCAGGCGCATAGAGATCGGCAATGCGCGGAATGAACTGCTGCGGATTGGCACCGACAAGATTGGTCAGCACCACCACCGCCACGCCGCGCTCGGGATAGACCACGAACGCCGAGCGCGCACCGCCGATACCGGCCACCTGAAGGTCGGGCGATGCGCGCAGCACCGGCCAGCCACCCGCCCACGGGCCGGCACGGCCATCGACCAGGCGCTCCGCGCTCCACATCCGCCGCAGGGCCGTCTCCGGTAGCAGGCGGCCTTCGGTCAGCGCGACCAGCCAGCGCGCGGTGTCGTCGGCGGTGGTGAGGATGCCGCCACCTGCCCACAGCGAAGGCGGTATGTCGTAGAACCAGTGCGACAGGCGGGACGGTGCATCCGCAGCGTCGGTGGCACGTGGGGCCAGGCTGTACATCGTCGCCGCATCCGGAATCAGGTCGTAGCTGTCGCCGAAGGTGGTGCGGGCCATGCGCGCGCTGCTGAACTGGCCGGTGGCGAGGAAACGTTCGTAGGGCATGCCGGATTGCTTCGCGATGATTCGTGCCAGCAGTACGTAGTTGGTCTGGTTGTAGGCGAAGCGCTGCCCGGGCTCGGCTTCGACCGGCTGCGCAGTGACGGCCGCCCACGCCTGCGCTTCTGAGCCAGCGCCCAACAGCCCGTTCGCATCAAGGATGTCCGGAAGGCCGGAGGTATGCGCCAGCAGCTGGTGTACGCGTACGTCTCTCCACGCTGGTGGAAGATCATCCAGGTAGCGCGAGGCCGGCGCGTCCAGATCCAATCGCCCCTCCTGCGCCAACTGCGCGGCGGCCACGCCGGTGAATGCCTTGGTGGCCGAGTTGAGCGGGAAGCGGGTGTCGCGCGAGGCAAGCACACCATTCTCGACATTGGCCAGGCCATAGGCTTCGGACAGCACGATCTGCCCTTGCTTGACCACCGCGACCTGCAACCCGGGGATGCGCTGCTCCAGCATGATCTGGCGGATCAGGCGGCGGGTCTGGTCGTTGGCCTGGTCCTGGCTGGCAGAGATGGCGGTGAAGGGCAGGGCACTGATGAGCATGAGTACGACTCGAAGCGTTGGGCGGAACATGCGGAATTCCTGCAGGGCGTCCGGATCGGATGCAGCCGGTGCGCCAAAGGTTTAAGCGCTCGGCGCCCCTACCGTTCGTCGGCCCATGACTTCCGGGGGGTTGACTACAGTTGTCGTCAAGCTGACAGTGACGACACGTGTAGTCAAGGGAGTGGTGTCATGCGTGGCAAGACCATCGGGGACCAGGAACTGGCCCTGCTGCAGTACATCGATGAACATGCGCCGGCCACGGTCGGTGAGGTCGCCAGTGGCTACGGCGAGGCCCGTGGCCTGGCCCGCTCCACCGTGCTGACGATGATGGAGCGGCTGCGGGCCAAGGGGTATCTTCAGCGCCAGCAGCAGGACGGCGTCTACCGCTACCAGGCCACCCGTGGCCCGGAAAGCGTGCTGCAGGGGGCCGTGGCCCAGTTCATCGACAACACCCTCCAGGGCTCGGTGTCGCCGTTCGTGGCCTACCTGTCGCAGCGCCAGCAGGTCAGCGACAACGAGCTGGCCGAGCTGGAAGCGCTGGTCGCCCAACTCCAATCGCGTCGCCACGAGGGCTGAGCCATGGACACCACGATGCTGATCCCGATGCTGGAACGGTTGGGCTGGACCAGCCTGCAGACCGTGCTGCTGGTGGCGCTGGTCTACGTGCTGTGCCGCGCGCTGCCGACACTGTCGGCGGCTACCCGCTGCCGCCTGTGGTGGCTGGTCTCGCTGCAGGCCGTGCTCGGCCTGTTCTGGAGCCAGCCGTTGCAGTTGGCCTGGCTGCCGGCACCGCAGGCAGTGGCGATGACCGCCACTGACGTTGCCGCTGATCTGGTCTACCCACTGGCGCCGGAAGCCTCGGCGCAGCTGCTGGCGACAATGCCGATGACTGCACCGGACGTGCCGGCAGTGGCGTGGTGGGCCGTCGCGCTGGCTGCGCTATGGGCATCGGGCGTGCTGCTGATGGCCCTGCGCACTTTCGGTGAGTGGCGTCGCTGCCGGGCGCTGCTGGCCGCCGCCTATCCCTGCGAGGACGAGGCGCTGGTGCAGGCCCTGCAGCTGGCCTCCGACGCACACGGCGTGCGCCCTGCACCGCGGCTGTGGATGAGCACGCAGGTGGACTCGCCGCAGCTGGTCGGGCCGTTCCGCCCGGTGCTGCTGCTGCCGGCCGGCGACAACGCCCTGCAGGGCGATGCGCTGGACCTGGCACTGACCCACGAACTGCAGCACCTGCAGCGTCGCGACCTGCAGTGGGGCCTGCTGCCCGCACTGGCGCAGCACCTGTTCTTCTTCCATCCGCTGCTGCGCCTGTCGGTGCGCGAATACGCCCAGGCCCGGGAGGAAGCGGTGGATGCGGCGGTGGTCGGCCAGCATGGCGCGAGCCGCCAGGCCTATGGCCGCCTGCTGCTGCAGCTGGGCGTGGCCCCGCAGCCGCACCTGGGTGTGGCCAGTGCCGCACCGAGCACCACCAGCCTCAAGCGTCGCCTGCTCTCGCTGCAGTCGCGCCGGTCCTGCCCGCGCCTGTTGGCGGTGGCCCTGACGGCCATCGTGGTGGTGGTGGGCGTGGCACCGATGCGGCTGGTCGCAGCGCCAGTGCCGCCGGCGCCGCCCGCGCCTCCTGCGGCACCGACCGCCGTGGTGCCCGCGCCGCCGAAGGCTCCGCCTGCACCCCCGTCGTCCGCGCATGTGCCGACCGTGCCGGTGGCGCCGGCGCCGCCCGCCGAACCGGCCGATGTGGAAGAACCGTCCGGTCCTGACGATGCCGACGTGGCCTACGTCGACGATGCCGCTGGCAGGGATGAGGACCATGACGGCACGACGTCCACCACCACGTCCATCACCACCTACGGTCGCCTCGATCTGGGCAAGTCGCCCCGGGAGGCCTACGTGCTGGTCGATGGTGATTCGACCTTCGCCAACGGTGGCATCGACGACGTTACGGTGGCCCGCAGGCAGCTCGGCAAGGGCCCGGCGCTGTGGTTCCGCCAGGGCGACAAGCGCTATGTGGTGCGCGACCCGATGCTGATCCAATCCCTGCAGCGTGCCTACAGCGGCGCCGCAGACCTGGGGCGCCAGCAGAGCGAACTGGGCCGCCAGCAGAGCGCGTTGGGTCGCCAGCAGGGCGAACTCGGCAAGCAGATGGGTGAGATGGGGCGTCTGCAGGGCGAGGAGTCACGCCGCATCGCACTGGCCGCCGCCGAGGTAGCGCGCAGCGCGATGGCCGCCCACGACATCAACCGTGAGGCGGCTGCGGAAGCGGCGAAGGCTGCGCGCGGTGCAACCAGCGACGTGGCCGTTGCGCGTGAGGCCGCCCGCGAGGCCGTCGCCGAGGCACGTCGTGCGATGCAGGAAGCCCGCAGCGAGGCCGCGCAGTCCGGCCGCACCCGTGACATGCAGCGTCTGGCCAGCCAGCAGTCTGAACTGGCCAGCCGCCAGGCGGCACTGGGCAGCAAGCAGGCCGCGCTGGGCGAGCGCCAGGCACGCGTGCATGCGCAGGCATCGCAGCAGGCACAGCAGGTGATCGCGCGCGCGCTGGCCAGCGGCAAGGCCGAGCAACTCTGATCGGTAGTGCCGGCCAGTAGCCGGCACTACCTTGGGTCGATCAACCGCAGCTGGCGCGCTCGATCCGGTTCTGCGCGTCCACCTGCACGGTCACGCGGTCCTGGCGGAAGTCCATGGTCACTGCCATGCCCGGCTTGACCACCCGAGCACCGCGCGCGCCGCTGTCGGCCACCAGCTTCTTGATCGTGGCTTCGTCGGCAGTCTTGCCGGTGAAGGCGTCCAGCGCTTCCGGCCTGCATTCGTGCACGGTCTCGGCCACGGGCGCCGGTGCGGGATCATGGGTGGTGCTGCTGCCGGCATGACTGCAGGCGGCCAAGGGCAGGATGGCGAGCAGGGCCAGGGGATTGAGGCGCATCGTCGGGCTCCAGGCATGGATGGTGGCGGCAGTGTCACCGCTGCCGCCGTCAGGCCGCGTCAACGCCTACGGCCCGACCAGTGCCAGCGTCTCGCGCTCGCGTTGCTCCTCGCGTACCAGCCGTTGCAGCAGCAGGGCCAGGGTCACTACGTCCTGGTGGTTGTGGTCAGCGACCCGGCGCAGATTCACGGCGTCGCCGCCACGCAGGAAGCGCAGCCATGCGCCCGGAGCCTCCGAGCCCGGCAGGTCGTCCTCGCGCACCACGCGCAGCAGCTGGCGTTCGATGGTGGACAGCTTGCAGTTCTCCCACGTGCCGCGATAGCGGCGGCGGGTCGGATAGAGCAGGTCGACGTGATCCAGTGCGGTGATCGGGCAACGCTGGCGGGCCAGCCGATAGCGCGCCTTCAGCAGGGGCGCATCGTAGCTGCGGCCGTTGTAGCTGCAGAACACGGTGGACGGCTGCAGCCAGCTGGCGAAGGTGGCGAGCATCGCGTCCTCGGCGGCCATCGTCGACATCAGCAGTTGGCGGATGCGCAGGCCTTCGCCGCGCTGCGGGCACACATGCCAGTCGGCGGCGCCGATCATGAAGGCGCGGGTGCCGGTACCGCCGGCCAGGCCGGTGGTTTCGGTATCGAAGAACAGCAGGTCGCGCGCGGCCACGTGCTGGCCTTCGCGCTTGGCGAAGGCCAATGACAGCGGGGCGGTCGGGATCGGTTGCGGCTGCAGCGACTCGATCAGGAACAGGCCTGGCGCGATCTCCTCGCCGGGCAGCTGGCGATCCTGTGCACTGGCGCGTGCCGGCGCGGCTCCACCGCGCGAACGCAGGCCGAGCAGGCGATGCAGGCTGCCCACTTCCGGCCGCCGCAGCGGTGCGGATGCCGGTGCGGGGGCTGCAGCGCCGGTCGGCTTGTGGCGGATTTCCTGTTCGACCCAGGCGAACACCGAACGCTCGGCCGAAGGTTGCCGCGCATCGTTGGCGGCCACGGGTGGCAGTGGCGCAGGGGGCACGTCCGGCGCGGCCGGTGTGCTTGCCTTCGGGTCGCCGGCCTGCCTGCGCAGCAGGCGCAGCTTGTCCAGGCTCAGGCTCACGGTGCCATCAGCTCCATCGGCTCGCGCGTGGTCACCACCACGTCGCGCACGTGCTGGCAGGCCTCTGCATCGAACAGGTCCAGCACGCGCAGCGCCAGCGCGCGCGGCGAGGTCTCATCTTCCTCCTGTGCGGCCAGCACCGGGCCCACGCAGGCCGGGCAGCCGGCCTTGCAGTCGCAGCGCTGCACCAGTTCGCGCGCGCGCTGCACGAGTTCGGCCTGGCGCTGCCACAACGGCTCGCTGAGACCGACGCCACCGGGGAAGTTGTCGTACAGGTACACGGTGGGCACGAATTCCTGCAGCAGCTCCACCACACCGGGATCACCCTCGCTGCCACGCAGCTGGCCACGGCCGCTCTGGTCGGCGATCGCGAACCAGGAACCATCGCCGTTACCCACCGACTTCTGCAGGTCGCGCGCATCGGCCATCACCGCCACGGTGGCGACGATGTGCAGCGCATACGCCGCACCGAGGAAGCCGTCCAGCGCATCCTGCTTGCTGGCGAACGCGCGCAGCAGCAGCGCCTGCGGCAGCTGCCACCACACCGCAGTGGTGTGCAGTTCCTGGTCGGGCAGGTTCACCGGCCCGTAGCCGATGTTCTCGTGGGTGTAGTAGCGGATCTTCTTGTAGCCCGCCACGCGGCGTACCACGTGCACTTCGCCATGGTGTGAATCACCCCGGCCGGCCACGCCGCCATCGAAACGGTCCAGCACCTTGAGCTTGGTGAAGTCGATGCTGTCGGTGTAGTAATCCACATGGGTGCGGGTGACGTAGGCCTTGCGGCCGTCCCAGTCCAGCGTCTCCACCTGGTACGGCGTGGACTGCACCATGTGGATGGCGCCTTCGTACAGGGTGAGCGCGGCGGCCGAATAGTCGACCTCGGCGATGATCTGCTGGCGGCCATCGCTGCGGTCGACCACCACGAAGTTGCCGTCGGCCACCGCGCGCAGGCTGACCGCGTTGGCCGGATAGCTGTCGGCGATCCATTCCCAGCGTTCGCCCTCGCGGTGGATCACTTCGCTTTCGGCCAGCGCTTCCAGGAACACTTCCGGATCGATCGGGCCGAAGCCATCGCCGACCCGGAACGGCAGCTCGAAGGCCGCGCAGCGGATATGGTCGAACAGGATCAGCGGCTGGTCCGGCGCGATGCGCGCGTGCTCGGGCGAGGCCTCGGCGAAGAAGTCCGGGTGGCGAACCACATACTGGTCCAGCGGCTGCGAGCTGGCCACCATCACTCCCAGTGCGGGTTGCTGGCGGCGGCCGGCGCGGCCGAAGCGCTGCCAGGTGGCGGCCACGCTGCCGGGGTAGCCGTTGAGGATGACCACGTCCAGGCTGCCGATATCCACGCCCAGTTCCAGTGCCGACGTGCTGACGATGCCGTCGATGTTGCCGGCACGCATCGCGCGCTCGGTCTCGCGCCGCTCGGTGGGCAGGTAGCCACCGCGGTAGGCGCGGATGCGCGGCGGTTTGCGCGGGTCGTGGTCGAAGATGTCCTTCAGGTACTTGGTCAGCACTTCCACCATCAAACGTGTCTGCGCGAACACCAGGGTCTTCAGCCCGGACTTGATCGCGATGCGGGCGATGCGGTTGCTCTGCGAGCGTGCCGAGGCGCGCAGGCCCAGGTCCGGATTGATCACCGGAGGGTTCCACAGCAGCACCTGCTTCGGCCCGCTGGGCGCACCGGATTCGGTGATGGCGGTAACCGGCGCCTCGATCAGCGCCTCGGCATGCGCCTGCGGGTTGCCGATGGTGGCCGAGCACAGGATGAACTGCGGTTGCACGCCGTAGAACGCGCAGATGCGCTTGAGCCGGCGCAGCACGTTGGTGACGTGGCTGCCGAACACGCCGCGGTAGGTATGCACTTCGTCGATGACGATGTAGCGCAGGTTCTCGAAGAACTGCGCCCATTTGGTGTGATGCGGCAGGATCGCCTGGTGCAGCATGTCCGGGTTGGACACCACGATATCGCCGTGCAGGCGGATCGCCTGGCGCGCATCGCCGGGGGTGTCGCCGTCGAAGGTGAAGGCCTTTACGCCCAGGTCACCGGCACGGTTGAGTTCCAGCAGCTCGGCCACCTGGTCCTGGGCCAGCGCCTTGGTCGGGAACAGGTACAGCGCCTTGGCCTTGTCCTGCATCGCCGCGCTGACCACCGGCAGGGTGTAGCACAGCGACTTGCCGCTGGCGGTGGGGGTGACGATGGCCACGTGCTCGCCGCGCTGGCTGGCCTCCCAGGCCTCGGCCTGGTGGCTGTAGAGCTGCTCGATGCCACGCGCCTTCAGCGCGGCGGCCAGGGCCGGCGGTACCGACCCGGGAATGGGCGCATAGCGGCCTTCGCGGCCGGGAATGGCAAAGCTGCCGGTGATGCGGTCCTGGTAGCGGCGCTGCAGGCGCGCGCTGAGCAGGGCGCCGTCGCGGGCGGGCAGGCCATCGCGGGTGGCGAGCTTCTGCTCGGCATCGGCGGTGCGCTTGGCGAGTTCGTAAGCCATGGAAGATGGAGCCGGGACGGATTGCGAGGGGTCACATGGCACCACACTCACGTCTCAGGATGTGAGACACCGTACACGGCGGGCGTGAACCGTTCAGTGCTCGCGTCCCGTGGCGTCGCCGCATCTCCCTTGGCTGAACAGTTGCCGCTGCAGCAACGAAATCTGAAGCCGGCATCCGTATCCTTGGGCGCTGGACGCAACCAACAGGGTGGATGGCTGTGGCACGACGTGGAACGCAGGAAGCACTCCTGGCCGGCATGCTGCTGGCCGGCATCGCGCAGGCGCAGCAGGCCGCGCCGGTGGCAGTGCCCGATCCTGCACCCGTTCCCCCTGCTGATGCCCCGGCGGCAACCACCGCGCCGATTTCCACCACCCTGCCGCAGGACAATGTCACCACCCTCGGCGAAGTGCGTGCGCTCAAGCCCGACGACGAGCCGCTGGACCTGTATCGCTTCAAGAATCCGGTGAAGTTCGGTGACAACCGCTTCAGCCGCGACTGGAGCGAACCGCCATCGCCGGAGCAGGTCAGCATGGGCGGCGGCTACATCATGATGGGCGTGGTCAAGGGGGTCATGGCGGCCGCCAAGGGCGTCAACAAACTCACCGGCGGACCGGCGCAGATCCAGGCCGCCGTGGCGCGGCCGCCGCCGGAGCTCAGTGCCGAACAGCGGCAGCGCGCGCTGCGGTTCTCCCAGGAGCAGGATGCCGGCGATGCACCGCCGGTGAAGTAGCCCGGTATATCCTGCCGGCTCCCCCACCAATAGTGCTGCCATGTTCCTGCGTTTGATCTGCCTGATGGCCACATTGCTGCCGGTGTCCGCCTTCGCGGACGGCATCGCCGGCGGTGGTGCCTGCCGCAATGGTGCGTTCCCCTCCGAACAAAGCCAGTTCGCACTGGCGCGGGTGGTCGATGCACCCCGTCTGTACCTGCTTGGCGACATGGACGGCTGCCCGGCCAAGGGCGAACCGGCCTGCCGACAGCGCAGCTATGTGGTCAACGGCGATACCGTGGTGACGGGGCGTGATCTCGGCCGCTACCGCTGCGCGTTCTTCCCGAACAAGGTGGGTGGCAGTGCCGGTTGGGTCGACCGCAGCAAGCTGCAGCCATTGCCGGTGGCTGTGCCAACGCTGCAGGATTGGGCGGGGGAGTGGAAGGATGGCGACAACGGCCTGAAGATCCGCGTGCAGGGCGGGCAACTGCATGTGGAGGGGGACGCCTACTGGCCCTCCGCCAACCCCACGCCGGAGCAGCGTCCCTATGGACCCAATATGGGCCAGGTGGAAGCGCGCGCGGCGCCGCGTGGCGCCGACGTCGAGTTCGTCGAGGACACCTGCAAGGTCCGCGTGCATTCGCTGGGTGCGGTGCTGATCGTGGCCGACAACAGCGAATGCGGTGGCATGAACGTGCGCTTCAACGGCGTGTACCGACGCGCGGGCAAGCGCTGACCCCGCGGAAAGGCGCCAACCAAGGTTGGCATCTACCAGGGCAACCGGGCAGTAGGTCCACGCCATGCGTGGATGCTGCCCGCGATCCAATCGATGCGGTCAGCGCCGTCGCTCCAGCCACCACAGCAGTGATGCGCACAACACGAACGCCAGCCACCACGGCCAGCGTGAGCCTGCCACGGGTTGCATCACCGACGCATTCGCCGATGTACTGGAGGCCAACGCCCGCGTGGTCGCATCGATCATCGCCTGTCGATGCAGCGCAGATGCATCCTTTGGGTCGAACACATAGCGCCAGACAACGCTGTCGCCATGCTGCAGGCGCTGCCAGCCCGCTTCACGCGGCCACCAGCCGGCGCAGCGCAGCGCCGACGTCGCTCCATCGACAATCAGGGGTACATCGTCGCCACGCTTGCTGAAGACCTGCAGGGGCGCCTGCGCGCCGCACAGCGACTGCCGTTCTCCGGCCCAGGCAATCACTTGTGGTGACCACAGCGCATCACCGCTGCCCTGCGCGCGTGCCAGCGTGGCAACCACGTCGCTCCACAGTTCGCCGTGGCGGTCATCGCGGCCGGCCAGCACCCAGCGCCAGCTGTCGGTCAGCGGCAGCAGCCCGATGCGTCCGTTGCCGACCGCGCGCCAGCCGCCGACGGCCTTGCCGCCCCGATCGTGCAGCAGTGCGTTGCTGCCCGGCGCCTGCAACGCCAGTGCTTCCAGCGAAGGCAGCGCGGCACTGTGCGAGCTGCGGTCGGCCTCTTCGCCGTAGCCGGTCGGCAACGTGCCGGCGGCAAGCGGGCCACGTCGTGCGGCGAGGATCGCGCTTTCGCCATCGCTGGGAAGTTCAAGGGTGTGGCTGCTGCCATCGCCCTGCACGGGCAGGCCCAGATCGCGGAGGCGCTGGCGCGCACCGGCCGAAGGCGCGCCCGCACTGCGTACCAGCACACCCAGTCCATCGCGAAGTGCCTGGCGCACGGTGGCCAGCTGGCCTGCACTCAATGCCGCGAGGCTGCGCTCGTCCAGCAGCAGCAGTTCGCTGCGCGTGAGCGATGCTGCATCAATCGACACCGCGCCATCGCCAATGCTGAGTCCGGCCCCGGTATCCGCCTGCACCTGCACACGGATGCCGGCATCGGTCGCCCAGCGGCGCAGGTACTTCAGTTCGGGCCCCGGCGCGCTGGCGCGCACCAGCAGGCGCAGCGGTGCGGCCGGCAGGGTCTGCTGCGGCACCGGTACGCTGTCCACCACATGGCCGTCGGTATCGAGCAGGCGCAGCTGGAACACGCTGCGGCCTTCGGCGCGGGCGATGCCACTCAGCTGCACGCGGCCGTCGTCGGCAACGTCCGTGCGATCGACTACGCTGTCGGCCGGGTCGAGCAGTTCGGCCTTCGCCTTGGCCGCGCCACGCGCCTGAGCCTGCACATCGAAGCGGGCACCGGGTGCGACATCGGCCGGTGGTTGCAGCGCGATCCAGCCGCGCGGCTCCGGTGCGGCCTGCCAACGTACATCCGGCGGCAGCACCGCGTCGCGGTCACGTGCGGCCAGGCCCGCACCGACCAGCGTCAGCGTGGCGGCCGGATGCTGGCGCAGCGCGGTGGCCAGGTCGGGAACGCGCTGTGCGCCGGGCACATCGGCAGCTTCCGGCAACAGCAACAGCGGGCCTTCGCTGGCCGGGAGCGCGCCGGCCTTGCCCGCATCGACGCCAAGCACGACCAGCCCGCCTGCGGGTTGCTGGTGGGTGGGCGGCACCAGGCAGAAGTACAGCAGCGTGGCGACGATGATCTGCAGTGCGATCACGCTCCACCGGCGGCCAGGGTGCGCGGTGCGTCCACGCAGCTGGCGCACGCTGGCGATGACCACCGCCAGAGCGAGTGCCAGCGCAATCCACAGGTTCAGGCTGGAGGCGTTCATGGCTGCCCCTCCAGCGCATCGAGGTAGCGCTGGCCCATTGCATCGGCAGCACTGCGCCGCATCGCCTGCGGCAGCGGACGCTGCAGCGCCCGCCACAGCTGCGCGCGCAGGCGCTGGCGACAGTCGCTGCAGTCGGGCTCGATGCGCAGCTGCTCGATGGCCGCAGCCAGATCCAATGCATCAGGCAGGTAGGCTGCATTGCGCTGCTGCCAGGCCGCAAGCGCATCGAGATCCGGTGCGCCGTTGTCATCACCCAGGCGCTGCCAGGATTCAACGATGGCCGGATCGGGCGGGGTGCGCGCGGCCAGCGGCAGTTCGCGACTGGCCAGTCCAGCGCGATCACCGCCGAGGCGACGGCCTTCATCGATCGGTGGCAGCTCCGGCCCGACCCGGGCCAGGTAGATGCGCTCGGCCTGCTGCACCTGCTTGATCAAGCCCAGCGCCTTGTAGGCAAAAGGCAATGCCTGCTCCGGACGGCCCTGGCGCAGCTCGCCTTCGGCCGACCACATCTGGTCCAGCGCGGCCTTCAGCGTGGCACGGGTCTGCGGATCGAGCAGGGTGGCCGCCTCGGCGTGGTCATGGGTGTGGCCGTACTCCGACAGCACATCGGTGGCGCTGCCGAACACCGGTGGCGTATCGGCATTGGCCGGCTTGCCGCCGTGGTCGTGGCCATGCGCGTCGTGCGCGCCTGCATCGGCGCCATGGTCGTGATCGTGCTCGTCGTCATGGTCGTGGTCGTCTGCGGCCGGCGTATCGCTGGTGGGCAGGTCACTGGTCGGCGGTGGCTTCGGCGCACCTTCGCTTTCCTCGCCCAGGAACTGGCCGTAGCGCAGGCGCAGGATGCGCTGGTCGACACCGATCGCATCGCTGCGCTTCACGAAGTCCTCGGCGGCCAGGCTGCGTCGCTGCCGGATCAACGCTTCGGCATCGATGATGATCTGCCGCTGGCTGCGGAAGTACGCAGGCAGGGTCTTCTTGATGCGGCCCTCGAGCTCTGCACCGAGCGCGACTTCGGCGCTGGGCAGGCGCAGGATCACGCTGCTGCTGCGCCCGGTCTGCGGCGTGGGTGCATGATTGTCGCGCACCTCCAGCTGGGCGATCACATCGTTGCCGGGCTGCGCGCCCAGCGCAGCCAGATCAAGGGTGTGGGCGAAACGCCGCTCGGTGGCTTCGCCGCTGCCGGCAAGCGTGACGCTGCGCTTCACGAAGGTGATGTTCTCGCCGCTGCCCTGGGTGGTGGTGATCGACAGCGTGGCCTGCGCCGCGACACCGTAATCGTCGCTGGCCTCGAAGCGCAGTGCCCACTGTCGTTGCGCCGGCGTGCCCAGCACCAGGCTGGCCGTGGGCTCCAGTACGCGCACGCTGGGTGCACGGTCGGCCACCACATCCAGCCGATGCAGACGGGTCTCTGCCAGTGCCGGTTCGCTCACCACGCGGTACAGCACCGGCGTGCGTGCAATGTCCTGTGCCTGCCACTGTCCTTCGTGTTCGCTCAGTGGCAACCGACGACCGTCGTGGAACTGCAGCCATGCCTTGTCCGGTGCGCGGTCGAAACGCAGCGACCAGGACAGCCGGCTGTCGGCGGCGACCTTGGCGTCCAGCGCATTCTGGGTAAGCGTGGCCTGGCCGGTATAGGCCGGCGCGTCGATGCGCAGGCGGGTGGACTGCAGGCGCAGCGGGCCTGCGGCAGCAGTGCTGCCGGGCGCCGACGTGCGGGTAGGCGCGGAACCGGGGTTCGAACGTGGCCAGCCCAGTGCCAGCACAACAATGGCCAGCCCTGCGATCCAACACAGCGCCAATGCACCACGTGGCCAGCGCGGACGCAGCTCCGGCATCGCGCGTTCCAGCGTGGCCAGCACATGCGCACGCTGGCGCTGCTGCAGCGGATTGAGCGTGGCGGCATCGGCGAACAGCAGATCGGCGCTGTCCTCGCTGGCACCGCTGCCATCAAGGTGGCGTTGCAGCCACTGCCGGTCCAGTTGGCGGGCATGCGCAGTGGCGAAGCCCGCACACGCGAGCAGGCTGATCGTACCGACGACGCAGGCGATATCGAAACCTGCCAGACGCAGGGCCAGCACCGCCGCAGCCAGCGCCCATGGCAGGCCCAGCAGCAGGGTGATGAGCGCACGGCGGCGGCGCGCACGTTGCCAGGCGTGCTGCAAGGTATTCATGCGCCCACCCTGCGGCGGGCGCTGCTGGCCATCCAGCGTTCCAGCGCGAACAGCAGCACGATGGCCAGCAACAGCCAAGGCGTCGGCTCACGCAGCGGTGGTGTTGCAGCAGGCAATGTGGCCCGCTGCGGTGCCTGGTCACGTGCATCGCCCAGGCGCGGAGCCGTGGGCGGCTGCAGCGTCAGCAGCAGGGCACGCGGCATGCGCGGATCGCGCAGCGCGGCGTTGCTGGCGGCATTCCAGTCGCCCGGCAGCGACAGCAGATAGCCGTGGCCGATGCGTTGCTGCCACAGCAGCGGTGTGCCCTCGGCATCGCGCAGCAGGATGCTGGCACTGGCAGCAGGCTTGCCGGCAGTCATGACACGACCGCCGTCACGCAGCCACGCCTGCCAGGTCGCCGGCAGTGCATCGCTGCGGCTCCACACGCCGATCTCGCCGCGTTCGGGCAGGGCATCTGCCGGCAGCGGAGCGAGCGGTGCCTGCACGCCCCACGCGCGCTGCAGCGCGTTCAACCAGCGCTGGGTAGTCGCGGATGCTTCGCCGTGCACGCGTAACCGGGGCGGAGTTGCTGCAGTCTGCGGCGGGGTGACCGGTATCGGCTGCGTGTGCCACTGCACGTCGCGCGAAAGCTGCAGGCGGGCACCATCCAGGCCGGGCAGGGGATCGGGAACGTGCACGACCAACGTGGTGCCCGCGGGAAGCTGTGCGTCCAGTTCGCGCAACAGGCTGGGCAGGGAGGCGCTGGCTGCAGGAGGCGCCTGTTCGATGGCGGGGAAGCCAGGTGCCAGCCAGTGCCAGTTGCGGTCCGCAGCGGTACCACGCAGTGCAGCAGCGTCCAGCCCAGGGGCCACCACCGTCCACGCATCGGAGGCGGGAGAGGGGCCGGTCAACGCAGGTCGTGCCAGCAGCAGGGCCAGTGCGGCCAGCAACAGCAGGCGCACCAGCAGCAACGGCCAGTCATCGAAGCGGATGCGCTGGCGCGGCCGGATCTGTGCGTGCAGCCAGCGCAGCGCGGCGAAATCCAGCGGCGTGTACGGATGGCGCCGGGCCAGATGGATCAGCAGCGGCAGCAGCCATGCGGCGAGCGCGGCCAGGCCGAGCGGGAACAGCAGGGTCATGCACCGCCCCCACGGCCGAACAGCGCCTGCAGTGCCTGGTCCAACGGTTGGTCGAGCCAGCCGGTGGCACTGGCGATGCCACTGGACCGCAGGCGCGCATGCAACGCGCTGCGTGCGTCAGCGAAGCGCTGCAGGTAGTCGGCGCGGATCGCCGCGCCGTCGCCCAACAGTTCCTCGCCGGTCTCCGGATCGCGGAAGCGGTGGCCGGCGTCGAACGGGAAGTCGCGCTCGTCGGCGGTGAGGATCTGCAGCAGTGCCACCTCGCGGCGCGCGCTGGCCAGCTGTTCCAGCAGCACAATGCCGGCTTCGTCGAAGCCGTCGCCGATCGCCAGCAGCAGGTCGCCCGGGCGCACGCGTTCCCACAGGGGACGCAGGCGATCGGCCGCAGGCCAGCCACCGCGTGCCTGCAGGGCATGCAGTTGCAGATGCACGCGATCACGCTGGCGTGCGCCGTTCGCTGCGGGCACCAGCTGCAGTCCATCGCCATTGATCGCCAGCAGGCCGAAACGGTCGCCCTGCTGCAGGGCCAGCTCCACCGCGCACGCGGCCACGCCGCGCATATGATCCAGGCGCGTGCGCTGCGGTACCGCGCGATCCGCCTGGTTGGCCGAAGCGGTGGCGTCCAGCAGCAGCCAGACCGTGATCGGGCTTTCGCGTTCGGACTCGCGCACGAAGAAGCGATCCGAGCGGGCGTACAGCTTCCAGTCGATCTGGCGCAGTTCGTCCCCGGGCTCGTAGGCACGGTACTGGGCGAATTCGAGGCCGGCACCGCGGCTGCGGCTGGCGTGCTGGCCGATGCCACTGGCGCCGCTGGCCAGGCGCGGCCGCAACCGCAGCAGGCGCAGGCGCGCACGCAGTTCCGGTGGCAAGGTCAGCGGGGTACCGGCGCTCACGCGTGAATCAACCCGGGAACGGCACGGCCTGCAGCAGGGCGGCGACCACGTCGTCGGCACGCTTCTGCTCGGCCTCGGCGGCGAACGACAGCAGCAGGCGATGGCGCATCACCGGCGCGGCCAGTGCCTGCACATCCTCGCGGGTGGCGGCGAACCGGCCCTGCAGCAGCGCACGGGCCTTCGCGGCCAGCACCAGCGACTGCCCGGCACGCGGGCCGGCGCCCCATTTCACCCATTGGTTGATGGCGGCCGGCGCGCCGTCGCCCGGACGGCTGGCGCGTACCAGGCGGGTGATCCAGGCCAGCACATCGGGGCTGACGTGCACCTGGCGCACCGCGGCCTGGAGTGCGATGACCGCTTCGGCATCCATCACCTTCGGCACCGCGTCGGTGGCGCCGCCGGTGGTCTGCTCCAGGATCTGCCGCTCTTCGTCCTCGCTGGGGTAATCCACCAGCACGTGCAGCAGGAAGCGGTCCAGCTGCGCTTCCGGCAGCGGGTAAGTGCCCGCCTGCTCGATCGGGTTCTGCGTGGCCAGCACGAAGAACGGCGCCGGCAGTGCATAGGTGGTGCCGGCGTAACTGACCGTGCGCTCCTGCATCGCTTCCAGCAGTGCGGCCTGGGTCTTGGGCGGGGTGCGGTTGAGTTCGTCGGCCAGCAGCAGGTGGGTGAAGATCGGGCCCTGCTGGAAACGGAAATGGCGATGGCCGGTGCCGTGGTCTTCTTCCAGCAGCTCGGTGCCGAGGATGTCGCTGGGCATCAGGTCCGGGGTGAACTGCACGCGCCGGAACTGCAGTTCCAGCGCCTGGCCCAGGGAGCGCACCAGCAGGGTCTTGCCGAGCCCGGGCGCACCTTCCAGCAGGCAATGGCCGCCGGCCAGCAGGCCGATCAGCAGCTGCTCGACCACGGTGTTCTGGCCAACCACCGCGCGTGCGAGCGCAGCGCGCAGATCGTGCAGGCGCGGCAGCAGGGAATCGAGGTCGGGGGAGGTCATGGGCGTGCAGGTCCTATCAATTGTTCAACGCGTACATCACGATGTTGACGCCGAAGCGGGTGTTGTCTTCGGCCAGGAAGCGCTTGTTGCGCCAGTCGTAGTCCCACTCGCAGCCGTAGTCCTTGTTGCTGTAGAGCAGCCCCAGGCGGCCATCGACCTCGATACCCTTCAGGTAGTCGTGCACCAGGTCGTCGCCCCAGCCGTTGAGTTCGAAGCTGGTGGCGGGCGGGCCATCGGGGAAGCGGAAGAAGCTGCGGTACAGCGGGTGGCTGTTGGGCAGCTTCTGTAGTGCCCTGGGACCGAACAGGCGGCCCATCTGCGCCTCGAACGAGGTGGCGAACAGGCCGTCGATATCGTGGTTGCAGTCGTCGACGAAGACGAAGCCGCCATTGCGCACATAGCGCACGAAGTTCTGCCGCTCGGCGGCGTTGAACTCCACCAGCGTGTGCCCGGCCAGGTAGCAGAACGGCGCTTCCAGCATGCGCGGGTCGGCCAGCGCCACCACGTGTTCCTGCGGGTCCACGCGCAGCGAGGTGTAGTCGATCAGCGAGGTGATCAGGTTGGACGGCATGCGCGCGTCCACGTCCCAGTCACCGGAGTCGTACTGCAGGCGAGTGAACCAGAAGTCGTAGCGCGAACTGCGCGGGCCTGCCTGCGCGAAGGCCGGCAGCGCCGCCGCCGAAGCGGCAGCGGCCAACCAGCGCAGGCACGCCCGGCGATCCATCAGACCGCGTCGGACAACGAGGTGAAGGTGAAATCGCGCAGCTTCATCGGCGGGATCATCATCACGTAGCTGGATTCATCGCCGGCCACGCGCACCGGCTTGCCCAGCTCTTCGATGTTGTTGAGCATGATCACCGGCGACTCGTTGAAGCGGAAGTTCTTCACCGGGTGCTTGATCTGGCCGTTCTCGATGTAGAAGGTGCCGTCGCGGGTGAGGCCGGTCAGCAGCACGGTCTGCGGGTCGACCATGCGGATGTACCAGGTACGGGTGACCAGGATGCCCTTCTGGGTGCCGCGTACCAGCTCGGCGGTGCTTTTGTCGCCACCGCTCATCAGCAGGTTGCCCGGCGTGGCCTTGGCGGTCTTGCCCTGCTTCTGCGCCCAGAAGCGCGAGTAGTCGAGGTTGGCGATCCTGCCGTTCTCGATGATCGCCATGCGTTCGCGCGGCATGCCTTCGTTGTCCCACGGCAGCACCGGTGCATCCGGATGCCAGGGGTCGGCAATCATGGTCACGCGCGGGTCGTAGACCTGCTCGCCCAGCTTGTTGCCGCCGCCCTTCTTCGACAGGAAGCTGCGGCCTTCATCGGCCGAGCGTGCGCTGAAGAAGTTCATCATGAAGCTGATCAGGCCGGCGGCCGCGGCGGGCTCCAGGATGACCGTGTACTTGCCCGGCTCCAGCGCCTTGGCTTCGGCCGATTCGGTGGCCTTGCGCATGGCGATGCGGATGTCCTGGTCGGCCTTGAAGTCCGCCGCATCCTTCAGGTTGCGGCCGACCCAGCCCGAACCGCGGCCATCTTCGGTACGCACGGTGCAGGTGTAATCGAAGTTGGTGGTGCGCTGGTAGGCGAAGTTGCCGTTGCTGTTGGCGGTGGCCTGGAAGCCCTGGCCGTCTTCAAGGAAACCGGCGGCGATCAGGCCGTGGCCACGGCACGGGGCGATCGAATCGGCGGCGACCTTGGCACGGAAGGCTGGATCGATGGCAGCGGTGGATTCGCTGAAGGTCGGGCTGGCGCGGTAGCTCTGCTTGCCGATGGCCGGCATGAACTCCGGGTTCTCCGGGGCCAGGCGTGCCAGGTCTTCAGCACGGCGCACCACGCGTTCCAGCGCTGCGTCGTCAAACTCGTTGATCGAGGCCGTGCCGACGCGCTTGCCGAAGGCGACGGTGACCGCCAGTTCGGTGTTGTCGACGATGCCACTGGTGGAAACGTTGTTCAGGGCGAAACGGATGTTGCCGTTGATCGAACCCGCCAGCACGGCGGTGCATTCGTCGGCCTTGGACAGGGCAATGACCTTGTCGAGGATGGCCTTGGCCTGGGCTTCGGTGAAGATACTCATGGTGTAAGGGCTCCTGACCGATCAGCCGAGGCTGCGTGCGGTGTTGATGACGTTGATGCCGTTGAAGCGCGCGGTGGACGAACCGTGCGAGACCGCCGAGACCTGGCCCGGCTGGCCCTTGCCGTCGAAGAACGAACCGCCGAGGCGGTAGTCACGCTCGTCGGCCACGGCGGTGCAGGCATTCCAGAACTCCGGCGTGCGGATCTGGTAGGCCACGTCTTCCAGCATGCGGGTGATCTGACCGTTCTTGATCTCGTAGAACAGCTGGCCGCCGAACTGCGCGTTGTAGCGCTGCTGGTCGATCGAGAACGAACCGTCACCGATGATGTAGATGCCGTTCTCCACGTCCTTGATCAGGTCGGGCACGCTCAGCGGCTTCTTGCCCGGTGCCATCGACACGTTGGCCATGCGCTGGAACTGCACGCTGGACCACGAGTCGGCATAGCAGCAGCCGTCGGACTCGGTCTTGCCGAGGATGTGGGCCTGGTCGCGGATGGTCTGGTAGTCCACCAGCTTGCCGTTGCTGATCAGGTCCCAGCGCTTGCACTTCACGCCTTCATCGTCGTACGCCACCGCGCCGAGGCTGCCCGGCTGGGTCTTGTCGGCGAAGATGTTGACCAGCTCGCTGCCGTACTGGAAATGCTGTTCGCGCTTGTCCAGGGTGGCGAAGCTGGTGCCGGCGTAGTTGGCTTCGTAGCCGAGCACGCGGTCCAGTTCCAGCGGGTGGCCGATCGACTCGTGGATGGTCAGCCAGGTGTGCGACGGGTCGAGCACCAGATCGTACTTGCCCGGCTTCACCGACGGTGCCTTCAGCTTCTCCTGCGCCTGCTTGGCAGCGGCGATGGCGTCTTCCTTCATGTTGTAGGAAGAGCTGTAGTTGACCACGCCATTCGGGCTGACCACCTTGCCGGCAGCTGCGCCGTCCAGATACTCGTAGCCCAGGCCCATCGGCGAGGACAGGCCTTCGCGGGTACGGAACTTGCCGCTGGACTTGTCGATGGCGGTGATCGTCATCGGTGCCCAGATGCGGTGCACGTCCTGGTCGATGTAGGAGCCATCGGTGGAGGCGAAGTACTTCTGCTCGTTGACCAGGAACAGCATCGAGTTGACGAAGCTGGCGCCGGCGCCCATCGCCGCGGCGTTGACGTCCAGCAGCAGGCCCACCTTGTCCTTGATCGGCACCTCCATCGCATTCTTGCGGATCGGCGTGCGCCAGCTCACCTCGCCCACGCCCGGCGCCTTGGCCAGCTGCACCGGTGCGGTCTGCACGCCGGCATTGGCCTTGGCGATCGCTGCGGCCTGCTGCGCGGCCCGGGCCACATCGGCCGTACCCAGCGCATTGGTGGCGGCAAAGCCCCAGGCACCGTTGACGATCACGCGGATGCCAACACCGGTGGACTCGGTGTTCACCACGTTCTGCACCTTGTCCTCGCGGGTGATCACGAACTGCCGCAGGTAGCGGCCGATACGCACGTCGCAGTAGGTGGCGCCGGCCTGGCGGGCGGCGGCCAGCGCCGCATCGGCCAGCCGCTTCTTCAGCCCCAGGTCCAGCGTGCTCTGCAGCTGCTCGGCGGCGATCGCCTTGCCGAAGAAGGAGGGCACGATCAGCCCGCCCGCGGTAAGCCCGGTCAGGGCCAGGAAGTCACGTCTTTGCAAGGCTGCTCTCCATGTCGAAGGATGGGTGGCTCAAGCGCCGAGACTGCGCGCGGTGTTGATGATGTTGATGCCGTTGAAGCGGGTGGTGGACGAACCGTGCGAGACCGCCGAGACTTGGCCGGGCTGGCCCTTGCCGTCGAAGAACGAACCACCCAGGCGGAAGTCACGTTCGTCGCAGATGGCAGTGCACGCGTTCCAGAACTCCGGCGTGCGGATCTGGTAGGCCGCGTCCTCGACCATGCCGGCGATCTTTCCGTCCTTGATCTGGTAATACAGCTGGCCGCCGAACTGCGCGTTGTAGCGCTGCTGGTCGATCGAATACGACCCCCGGCCGTGGATGTAGATGCCGTTCTCCACGTCCTTGATCATGTCCTCGACGCTGAGCGGCTGCTTGCCCGGCGCCAGCGAGACATTGGCCATGCGCTGGAACTGCACGCTGGACCAGGAATCGGCGTAACTGCAGCCATGCGATGCATCGCGGCCGAGGATATGGGCTTCATCGCGGGTGGCCTGGTAGTCGACCAGGATGCCGTCGCGCACCAGGTCCCAGCGCTGGGTCTTCACCCCTTCGTCGTCGTAGCCGACCGCACCGAGGCTGCCGGGCTGGGTCTTGTCGGCGAAGAAGGTGACGATGTCGCTGCCCCAGCGGAAACCGGCATCGCGCTTGTCCAGGGTGGCGAAGCTGGTGCCGGCGTAGTTGGCTTCGTAGCCGAGCACGCGGTCCAGCTCCAGCGGGTGACCAACGTTCTCGTGGATGGTCAGGAACAGGTTGGACGGGTCCAGCACCAGGTCGTACTTGCCGGGCTTCACCGACGGCGCCTTCAGTTTCTCGCGCGCGTGGCGGGCGGCGGCGATGGCGTCCTCGACCGGGTCGTAGGAGTCGCGGTAGGCGGTGATGCCACCGGGCAGATGCACCTTGCCGCGCGCATCGCCATCAAGGAATTCATAGCCCATGCCCATCGGCGAGGACAGGCCGGCGCGGGTGCGGAACTTGCCGCTGGCCTTGTCGATGGCAGTGGCGGTGAATGGCAGCCAGATGCGATGGATGTCCTGGTCGATGAACGAGCCGTCGCTGGAGGCGAAGTACTTCTGTTCGTTGACCAGGAACAGGGTGGAATTGATGTAGTCGGCGCCCGCATTCAGCGCGGCGGCATTGAGCGCCAACAGCAGCTCGACCTTGTCCTGGATCGGCACCGCCATCGCGTTCCTGCGCACCGGCGTCTGCCAGCGCACCTCACCCACCGACGGCGTTGGCGCCAGCTGTACTGGCCGGGTCTGGATGCCGGCGTTGGCGCGGGCGATGGCCGCCGCCTGCTCGACCGCAGCGCGCACGGCGGCTTCGGTCTGCTGATGGGTTGCAGCGAAGCCCCAGGCGCCGTTGACGATCACCCGCACGCCCACGCCGGACGATTCGCGGTTGGTCACATTGCCGACCTGGTGTTCGCGGGTGATGACCGACTGGTTGAGGTAGCGGCCAATGCGCACATCGCAGTAGCTGGCCTTGGCCGTGCGTGCGGCGGCGAGCGCTACGTCCGCCAGGCGCCTGCGCTGGACGGTATCGACCGGGGCGAGCAGCTGCTCGGCGGCGATGGCACGGGAATGCGGCAGCAGCAGGCCCGCCAGGCCCAGACCGGAAAAAGCCAGGAACTCACGTCGTTGCACAGCGTTTCTCTCTCTCGCTTGCGTGCGGTTGGCAACGGGCCGGACCGATCACGTCAACTTCTCGACTTTCGCCAGCGCGGCGCGTCCGGGCAAGTGACTGCAGTCATGGTTGGTGGTGTTTCGGCAGGGCTTGCAGCCCTGCACCTGCTCAATGCAACGGCAACGGCCAAAGCCAGAGCCAGAGCCAGAGCCAGAGCGG
>NZ_JAOCLC010000041.1:0-43962 GCF_029845105.1 Stenotrophomonas sp. GD03654
TGCCAACCCACACCGCCCCGCCTCTGACAGGTTCACGCGGCTGTTGGTAGGTGCCGACCGTTGGTCGGCACATCTGTCAGATATCGAATGAATTCATTCGTGCCGACCAACGGTCGGCACCCACCAGAGCAGAAAGCCGTTCCGACAGATCGCAGGAAACTGTCGAAGGCGGGTGGGTCAGGTTGTGGGGGTGTCCGCGGCATGGATGCCGCGGCCAAGCCCCCATGGACGGGTTTACGGCGTCCCCCACAACCTGACCCGCCCCGCCAACCCACAGGAAACCAGCTTTTGAAGTTGCTTCGGCCGTTGCTTCGGACTCTGCGGGTGCCGGCCGCGGGCCGGCCGAACTACAATCCCGCTCATGCTGAATTTCTCGAATACCTCCCGCCGGGGGCGCCGATGAGCGGCCGTGGGGGCAATGACGGCCAGGTCCGCATCATCGGCGGGCGCTGGCGCAATACCCGTCTGCCGGTGCCGACCCTGCCGGGGCTGCGGCCCAGCAGCGATCGCGTGCGCGAGACCCTTTTCAACTGGTTGATGCCCAGGCTGGGCGGCGCGCGGGTGCTGGACCTGTTCGCCGGCAGCGGCGCGCTGGGCCTGGAGGCGGTCTCGCGTGGTGCCGCCCACGCCACCCTGGTCGAGCGCGACGCACAGCTGGGACGCAATCTGACCGCGGCCGTGGCCAAGCTGCAGGCCTCCGAGCAGGTCACCGTCGTGCAGGCCGATGCCCTGCGCTGGCTGCAAGGGGCGCAGGCGCAGCAGGCCGACCTGGTCTTCATCGACCCGCCGTTCGCCGATGGCCTGTGGCAGGACGTGCTGGCCCAGCTGCCGCGGCATCTGGCTGCCGATGCCTGGCTGTACCTGGAATCGCCGGCCGGCCACGTGCCGATGCTGCCGCCGGACTGGTTGCTGCACCGCGAGGGCGGCACCCGTGAGGTGCGCTTTGCCCTGTACCGCCGCGCCACTGCTACACTTTGACCTCATCTGAACATCTGCATCCGCCCATGACCGTGGCCAACCGCCGCATTGCCGTCTACCCCGGCACGTTCGACCCCATCACCAACGGTCATATCGACCTGGTAAGCCGGGCCGCACCACTGTTCGAAAAGGTCGTGGTCGGCGTGGCACAGAGCCCGTCGAAGGGACCGGCACTGCCGCTGGAGCAGCGCGTGCAGCTGGCACGTGGCGCATTGGGCCACCACGGCAACGTCGAAGTCATCGGCTTCGACACCCTGTTGGCCCATTTCGTACGTTCGGTCCAGGGCGGGGTGCTGCTGCGCGGCCTGCGCGCGGTGTCCGATTTCGAGTACGAGTTCCAGATGGCCAGCATGAACCGCCATCTGATTCCGGAGGTCGAGACCCTGTTCCTGACCCCGGCCGAGCAGCACAGCTTCATTTCGTCCTCGCTGGTCCGCGAGATCGCGCGCCTGGGCGGCGACGTGTCCGGCTTCGTGCCGGCCGCGGTGCTCGAAGCCCTGCGCAAGGTCCGCGAAGCGAAGGCTGCGCAGTCGTAAGCCCTGCTGTACCCGCACCCCATTACGTACAACACCACGCACCATTCCGGGAGGAAACCCATGAACACCACCATGCGCGCGATGCTGATCGCTTCGTTGGCCCTGGCCTTCACCGCCTGCAAGAAGGAAGAGGCCGCTCCGGTCGACGAGGCCAAGCAGGCCCTGGTCGCTCCGTCCAAGGACGACGATGCAGGCTGGAAGAAGTACCTGCAGGAAGTGGCCATCCAGAACATGGGCAACATCACCAACAGCCCGTTCCTGTACTACCTCTCGCCGGAGTCGGACCCGGACTTCCAGGCCAAGTACGAGCGCCAGACCGAGAGCGCGACCCAGGCCGTGGCCCGTGGCGTGCAGCCGGGCAACATGCTGGCCTTCGGTTCGTCGGCCTCGGGCAAGATGGCTGACATGATCCAGGCCGTCTTCAAGGACGTGTCGCCGGATTCGATGAAGGGCGTGCGCGTCGTCTTCATCGGCCAGTCGGCCGACAACGCCCGCGTACAGGCTGCGATCCAGCCGACCGGTGCCGAGTACATTTTCGTCGAAGCCAAGTAATACCGAGCCATGGCGGCCATGCTCCGGCATGGCCCGGGCGGCGTCCTGCAAGGGCGCCGCTGATGACCTGACCGGCCCGCGCGCCCGCGCTGGCCGGTCCTTTGTCCCAGGGCGCGGGCGAGGAGTATCGCCGTGTCGCTGAAAATCAACGAGCTCTGCGTCAACTGCGACGTATGCGAGCCGGCCTGCCCGAACCAGGCCATTGCGATGGGTGAAACCATCTACGTGATCGACCCTGCGCGCTGTACCGAATGCGTGGGTCATTTCGACGAGCCACAGTGCGTGGTCGTCTGCCCGGTCGAGTGCATCGACCCGGACCCGGAGATCGTGGAAACGGAAGACCAGCTGCTGGCCAAGCTGCGCCAGTTGCAGCACGATCACCCCGAACTCTACGCGGAGCCCCCATCCGAATGAAGACGCTGATCGTCCGCCCCCTGTTGCTGCTCGGCCTGCTGCTGAGCCCGATGGCCTGGGCCGACAGCCCGGCCCGTGCCGAACGCCCTGACGGCGCGGCCATTGCCAGCGGCCACGCGCTGGCCACCCAGGCCGGCATCGATATCCTGGCCCAGGGCGGCAACGCCTTCGACGCTGCGGTGGCGGTGTCGTCCACGCTGGCGGTGGTCGAGCCGATCAGTTCCGGGCTGGGCGGCGGTGGCTTCTTCCTGCTGCACGACGCGGCCACCGGCAAGGACGTGATGCTGGACGCGCGGGAGACCGCGCCGGCCGCGGCAACTCCGCAGGCCTTCCTCGACAAGCAGGGCAACCTGGACCGTGATCGTTCGGTCAATGGTGCCTGGTCGGCCGGTATTCCCGGCCTGCCCGCGGCGCTGGTCGAGCTGTCAGCCAAGCACGGCAAGCTGCCGTTGTCGGCTTCGCTGCAGCCGGCGATCCGCATCGCGCGTGAAGGCTTCCCCGTGTACGACCGCATGGCCAAGGGCTATGCCTCGCGTCGCGAAGTGATGGAACGCTACCCCGGCACCCGTGAGGTCTACCTGCGCAACGGCAAGCCGATCGCCAGCGGCGATCTGTTCAAGCAGCCGGAACTGGCACAGACCCTGGAGCGCCTGGCCGCGGGTGGCTTCGATGGCTTCTACAAGGGCCAGACCGGCAAGCTGCTGCTGGCCGGCGTGAAGCAGGCCGGCGGCCAGTGGACCGCTGAAGAGCTGGCCGGCTACCGCGTGAAGCAGCGCGAGCCGATCGTGTTCAACTACAACGGGTGGAAGATCACCACCGCGCCGCCGCCGTCGTCCGGCGGCATCGCGCTGGCCAGCATGCTGCAGATCCTGGAAGGCTGGGACATCAAGAAGATGGACCCGGCACATCGCACCCATCTGGTGGTGGAGTCGATGCGTCGCGCCTACCGCGACCGCACCTTCTTCCTTGGTGATCCGGACTTCGTGCAGATCCCGCAGAAGGTGCTGACCAGCAAGGATTACGCACAGGGCCTGCGCGCGACCATCCATCCGGAGAAGGCCACGCCCAGCGACCTGCTGTCGGGCAACCCGACGCCGCTGGAAGACGACGAGACCACGCACTTCTCGATCATCGACCGTGACGGCAACCGTGTCGGCGCCACCCAGACCGTCAATCTGCTTTACGGCTCGGGGCTGATTCCCAAGGGCACCGGCGTGCTGCTGAACAACGAGATGGACGACTTCGCACTGAAGCCGGGCACGCCCAATGCGTTCGGCGTGATGGGCTATGAAGCCAATGCGCCGAAGGCGGGCAAGCGCATGCTCAGCTCGATGACGCCGACCTTTATGGAGAACGCCGACAAGGTGGTGGTGCTGGGCACCCCCGGTGGCAGTCGCATCATCACCATGGTGCTGCTGGGCATCCTGGGCTACGACGACGGCCTGGACGCGCAGCAGGTTGCCGCGCTGCCGCGCTACCACCACCAGTGGCTGCCGGACCTGATCGAAGCCGAGGACGATGCGTTCGACGCGGCGACGGTGAAGCAGCTGCAGGCGATGGGTCACAAGATCGACCTGCCGGGCGACGTTGCCGCCGGTGGCCGCGGTTCCAGCCACGTGTGGGGCAACCTGCAGACCGTGGAATGGGACCGCAAGGCGAACAAGCTGTTCGGCGGCAGCGACCCGCGCAATCCGGTGGGCAGTGCCCAGGTCGTACCGGCACACTGATCCGGTCGTGCCGGCCGTTGGCCGGCAATCTGGCCGATTACCGAAACCCCGCCTTTGCCGGCGGGGTTTTCTGTTTTCCTCCTAGCGATTATTTAACGAGCCGGCGCCGATAATCGACGCATGAAACTCTGGTCTATTCGTGGAAACTCGCAGCGCCTCGACGGCGGCGCGATGTTCGGCAACGCGCCGCGTGCGTTGTGGGAAAAATGGGCGGCACCGGACGAGCTCAATCGCATCGAGCTGGCCTGCCGTGCACTGCTTGCCAGCCCGCTGGAAGGCAAGACCGTGCTGTTTGAAACCGGTATCGGCGCGTTCTTCGATCCGCGCATGCGCGAGCGCTATGGCGTGCAGGAAAGCCAGCACGTGCTGATCGATTCGCTGCGCGAAGCCGGCTTCGAGCACGAGGATATCGACGTAGTGGTGCTCAGCCACCTGCACTTCGATCATGCCGGTGGCCTGCTGGCGGCGTGGAGCGAGGGTCGCGAGCCGGAACTGCTGTTCCCCAACGCAACCTACGTGGTCGGCGCGCAGCATTGGCAGCGCGCCGTGCAGCCACACCCGCGCGACCGCGCCAGCTTCATTCCGGAACTGCCCGGCCTGCTGCAGGCCAGTGGCCGCCTGGAAGTGGTGGACGGTGAATACTCCAAGGCGTTGGGGCGCAGCGTACGCTTCAGCTACAGCGACGGGCACACACCGGGGCTGATGCTGGCCGAGATCGTCGGCCATGCGCAGGCCGGCGAGGGGCCGCATGGCGGCGTGGTGTTCTGCGCCGACCTGATTCCCGGCCGTTCATGGGTGCACGTGCCGATCACCATGGGCTATGACCGCAACGCCGAGCTGCTGATCGACGAGAAGCGGCAGTTCCTCGAAGACAAGCTGGCGCGCAACGTGCGGCTGTTCTTCACCCACGACCCGCAGGTGGCACTGGCGCAGCTGGGCCGCGATGACAAGGGTCGTTTCGTGACCCTGCACGAGCAGGGTGAACTGAAGGCGCGCGCGTTGGGGTAATGAAATGGCCGGGCATTGCCCGGCCTTTCACTGATTCCCGTAGATCCACGCCACGCGTGTATTGTTTTCCCGGTCGCGACCGTTACGACGCCTTCAGGCAGCTGCTCATGAAGGTCTTGCGCGCATCACCGGCCAGCTTCTTGGCACCCGCGTCAGCGTTGCACTTGCGCATGCGTTCCTGCTGCGCATTGACAGGCTTGGTGTCGGCGGCATGGCCGCTGAGGCAGGAACTCTGTGCGGTCTTGTAGGCATCACCCTTCAAACCCTTGTTCTTGGCCGAGCATTCGGCCATGCGCTGCTGCTGCGGCGTGGTGGCGTTGGCAGCCAGGGGCAGGCTGACCAGCAGGACAGCGGCCAGCAGGAATGAGGCTTTCATCGGTGTGCTCCAAGCGGTGGCGGGTGCGCGGAGCATTCGCTTCCACACGGCAAGACAACGTGAAGAATCATCCCCCGGCCGCGCCTGCTTGCAGCGGCATTCAGATCGGTGTATTACTTAGCCATATGGGTAAGTATGATCCCGCCATCCAAGACGTGTTCCAGGCACTGGCCGACCCCACCCGATGCGCGATCGTAGCCGCGCTGGGGCAGGGGCCGCGCACGGTGTCGACGCTGGCCGAGCCGTTCGAGATGGCCTTGCCCTCGCTGATGAAACATCTGGCCGTGCTGGAGCGCAATGGCGTGGTGCGCAGCCACAAGCAGGGACGTGTACGCACCTGCGAACTGGTGCCGGAACGGTTGGCCCAGGCCGAGCAATGGCTGGCCGGGCAGCGTGCCGCATGGGAAGCGCGTGCCGACCGCATGGTCGATTTCGTCGAAACCCTTCACCGACAGGAGCAGGCCCATGGCCGTAGAAGCAGGTAATAACCCCGACACCGACCTGGTCATCAGCCGCGTGCTGAATGCACCGCGTGCCGCCCTGTGGCGGGCCTGGACCGATCCGGAACTGCTGCGTCAGTGGTGGTGCCCGAAGCCCTGGACCACCGAGGTGCGAGCGTTCGACCTGCGCCCCGGTGGGGCCTTCCACACCTTCATGCAGGGCCCCGACGGCGGCAGCAGTGACAACCCGGGCAGCTTCCTGGAGATCGTGCCGCAGCAGCGCCTGGTGTTCACCTCGATGCTCGGCCCGGGCTGGCGGCCGCAGTCACCGTGGTTGGGTTTCACCGCCATCATCACGATGGAGGACGAAGGGCAGGGCTGCCGCTATACCGCGCGGGTGATGCACCCGGACAAGGCCCTGCGTGACCAGCATGAGCAGTTGGGCTTCTTCGACGGCTGGAACACCGTCATCGGCCAGCTGGAAGCGTTCGCAGCCGGCCTGTAGTACAGCGCTTGGGGTCAGAGCCCTTTCTGCGAAAGGGATCCGAGCCCGGTCCGCCGGATCAGCCGACGCGGGTACCGAAGATGCGGTCGCCTGCATCGCCCAGGCCCGGAAGGATGTAGCCCTTGTCGTTGAGCTGGGCATCGACGGCTGCGGTGTAGATCTCCACGTCCGGGTGCACGGCCTTGACCGCTTCGATGCCTTCCGGCGCGGCCACCAGGAAGATGCCCTTGATGCGGCGGGCGCCGGCACGCTTGAGCATGTCGATGGTGGCGATCAGCGTGCCGCCGGTGGCCAGCATCGGGTCCAGGATCAGCGCGTCGCGCTCTTCCAGGCGGCCGGTCAGGCGCTCGAAGTAGGGCACCGGCTGCAGGGTTTCCTCATCGCGCTGCAGGCCGACCACGCTGACGCGGGCGGCCGGGATCAGCGACAGCACGCCGCTGAGCATGCCCAGGCCAGCGCGCAGGATCGGCACCACGGTGATCTTGGCGCCCGCAATGCGCTGCACGGTGACCGGGCCGGCCCAGCCGGGCAGGGTGTGCGGCTCGGTATCCAGGTCGGCGGTGGCCTCATAGGCCAGCAGCGTGCCGAGCTCGTTGGCCAGCTCGCGGAAGTCCTTGGTGCTGAGCGCAGCGTTGCGCATCAGGCCGATCTTGTGCTGCACCAGCGGGTGGCGCACTTCGACGATCTTCATGGTCGGAAGGGGGGAGAAGGAGAGAGGGCGCCATTTTGCAGGATTGGCGGGCCGAACCCAAACCTGGCCCGGAGCGGTGTTACTCGAAATGTGCAGACGCATGTCACGGCCATGCAACCTTGCGGACATACCGTGCAGACCCATTCTTAACAGGAATGGGGATTCCCAGTGCATATCAAGACTCCGTTGGCCGTTGCCATCACCCTGACCCTGGCAATGGGGGCCGCAGCACCGCTGCAGGCCGCCGGGCAGCAGGCGGTAGCCGCCACCGGCGCCGTGGCGTCGGATGCAGTCGACCTGGACCGCATCGAGGTGCGTGCCCAGCTCGAATCGCAGATCCGCGCAGTCGACCTCAAGCGCAGCAGCGACGCCATCGAGGACGCAGTGTCCTCCGATGCTCTGGGCCAGTACCCGGACAAGAACGTGGCCGAGTCGCTGCAGCGCCTGCCAGGCATCAGCGTGACCCGCGACCAGGGCGAAGGCCGCTTCGTGGTCATCCGTGGCCTGGACGCCAACCTCAACAGCGTCAGCGTAGATGGCATCGCGGTCGGCACGCCGGAGGATTCCAGCCGTGCCGCGCCGCTGGACGTGATCCCGTCCGACTCCACCGAGCGCCTGCGCGTGGTCAAGTCGCCGACCCCGGACATGCCCGGTGATGCCATCGGCGGCGCCGTGCTGGTGGAATCGGCCTCGGCCTTCGACCGCGACGGTCGCAGCCTGCGCGGCAAGATCGAGGGCAGTCACCAGCAGCTGTCCGGCGAGACAAGCCCCAAGGCCGCCTTCAACTACAGCGAAGTGTTCAACGACACGTTCGGCGTGGCGTTGGGCGTGAATTACCAGAAGCGCCGGTTCGAGTCGGACAACACCGAAGTGGAGTACGACGGCGAGGACGATGCCGCCCCCGGTGACGTGACCGCGATCAACCTGCAGCACCGCAAGTACGAGATCGAGCGCAAGCGCATCGGTGCCAACCTCAACCTCGACTGGCGGCCGAACGACGACAGCAAGTACTACCTGCGCACGCTCTACAGCCAGTTCGACGATGCGGAGACCCGCCAGCGCGTGATCTTCAACTTCGACGACGCGAAGATGGTCAAGACCGGCACCGACCAGTACCGCCTGGATGGCATGCCGAAGGATTCGATCGACAAGCGCATGCGCTACCGCACCAAGAAGGAAAACACCTTCGCGACCAGCCTCGGTGGCGAGAACAAGCTGACCAACGCCGTGGTCGATTACCGGATCGGCTACACCCGCACCGAGGAGCGGGTGAACGACGAGATGGAGGCGCGCTTCAAGCTCAACGGCAAGGCCTTCAACGGCACGCTTGACCAGCGCAGCCGCCTGCCCAGCTACAGCTTCGACAACCCGCAGTGGCTGGACAACAGCAACTATGCGTTCGACCGCTTCGTGCTCTCGCCCAAGCAGGTGAACGACAAGGAGCACAGCGCGCAGGTCAACGTACGCTTCGACGGCGACAGCAGCAGCATCAAGTTCGGCCTGCTGGGACGCTGGCGCGACCGCGACGTGAATGTGGACGAGCGCGAACTGCGCGTCGGCCCGAAGGTGGCGCTGTCGAGCTGGAGCACCTCCTCGCCCGAACACCGCCACGGCAACCTGGGTGACGGCATGGATTCGGCCGCGATGCGCGCCTTCTGGGCCGCCAACGGTGGCCAGTACAGCGCCCGCCCGCAGGATGCCGGTGGCAACGCGATGACATCGCTGGAAGAGGACTACGTTGCCAGCGAAGACATCTTCGCCAGCTATGCGATGGGTACCTGGGACGTGGGCGCGCTGCGTATCATTGGCGGCGTGCGCGTGGAAAACACCCAGTTCAAGGCGGTTGGCAACCAGGTGGACGTGGCCGCCAACGGCCGCAGCTTCACCGTCACCCCGCGCGTGGCCAACAGCAGCTATACCAACGTGCTGCCGGGCCTGCACCTGCGCTATGACGCTGCAGACGACTGGGTGCTGCGTGCCTCGGCCAACAAGACCGTATCGCGCCCCTCGTTCGGTGACATTTCACCGCGCGTGGGCTACAGCCGCGGTGACGAGGAAGTGCGCCTGGGCAATCCGGAACTGGACCCGTACGAGTCGAAGAACATCGACCTGTCGGTGGAGAAGTACATCGGAAGCACCGGCATCGTCTCGCTGGGCCTGTTCCACAAGTCCATCGACGGCTACATCGTGGAGACCGTGCGCACCAACGACCCGGCTTACGGCGGCTTCGACGTGACCCAGCCGATCAACGGCCGCAAGGCCACCGTGCGTGGTGCCGAGTTCAACTGGCAGCAGCAGCTGGCCTTCCTGCCTTCCGGGCTGGATGGACTGCTGGTCGGTGCCAGTGGCACCTGGCTGGATACCAAATTCGATGCCGGCATCAAGGACCGTGCGGGGGAGGATTTCACGCTGCCGCGCGCCTCCAAGCATGTCTACAGCGCACACATCGGCTATGAAAAGTACGGTGTGAGCACGCGCCTGGCGGCCGTATACCGCAGCGAGTACCTGGACAGCATCGGCAAGGGCCGCGCGTTCGACATCTATGTTGCACCCAACACCCAGCTCGATTTCTCGCTGGATTACAAGTTCACCCCGCGGGTGAGCATGTACTTCGAGGCGCAGAACCTGCTGGACAAGCCGCTGGAGCTGTACCAGGGCACGCGTTCGCGCACCCTGCAGATGGAAGAATATGGCCGCACCTATGCGCTGGGCCTGAAGGTGGCACTGTGATGGCGCGTGGCATCACTGCCCTGGCCGCCGCGCTGGCCGTTGCACTGGCCGCCGGCTGCACACCGTCCGCCGGCAACGATCCTGCCATGGCCGCGACGCCAGCGAAGGCCAGCGGCGAGCGCACGGTGACCACCATCGCCGAGGCGTTCCTTTCGCCGATGACCCCGGCTGACAACATCGATTCGCCGGCGGCCTGGCGCGCTCCGGATGGCGTGCTGTGGTTGATCGCCACGGCCAAGGCGACCGACAAGCTGGTGGTTTACGACGGCAGCACCGGCCAGCACCTGCGTGACGTGGGCAGCAGCGGCACCGCACCGGGGCAGTTCGACCGCCCAAACGGCATCGCGGTGACCGACGACCTGCTGTGGATCGTGGAGCGCGACAATCACCGCGTGCAGGTGCTGAGCCTGCCGGACTTCGCGCCGCTGGCGACCTTCGCTGCGGACGACCTGCGCAAGCCGTACGGGCTGTGGGTCGACCGCCGTGCCGATGGCTACAGCGTCTACGTCACCGACTCCTGGGACAACGGCGAGGATGCGCAGGGGCGTGACATCCTGCCGCCGCTGGCCGAGCTGGACAAGCGCGTGCGCCAGTACCACGTGACCCGCGACGGTGCGAAGGTCGAGGCGAAGCTGGTGGCCAGCATCGGTGACACCACCGCGGCCGGTGCGCTGCGCGTGGTCGAGTCGATCTGGGGCGATCCGGACAACGACCGCCTGCTGATTGCGGAAGAGGACGAGAGCTACGCCAGCGAGTTCAAGGTCTATACCCTGGCGGGCCGCTTCACCGGCACCACGTTCGGCCGCGATGTGTTCAAGGCGCAGGCCGAAGGCGTGACCCTGCGCACCTGTGGCAAGGACGGATGGTGGATCACCACCGAACAGGGCAAGCAGCGCAGCGTATTCCACCTGTTCGACCGCCACACGCTGAAGCCGGTCGGCGCGTTCCAGGGCAATACCGTGGCCAACACCGATGGCATCTGGATGATGCAGCAACCCAGCGCGCGCTTCCCGCACGGTGCGCTGTATGCCGTGCACGACGACCAGGGCGTGGTGGCCTTCGACTGGGAGAGCATCGCCAAGCAGTTGGCGCTGCCGCTGGAGTGTGGCGCATGAGCGGGCAGTGCGTGATGCGTACGCTGGCGCTGGGCCTGATGCTGGCGTTGCCGTCCCTGTCGTTCGCAGCGGCCGAACCGAATACCCAGGTGCCGGCGGGCAGCCGGCACTACGCAGCGACGACGGTACCGGACCGCATCGTCGCCTCGCCGGCGGTCGACCCCAGCCATGGGTTCGCCGTGGCCTGGCGTACCGACGGCAGCGTGCAGGCACCGCTGCTGGAGATTGCCCTCGCCGATGATTCGCCGGCCATCGAGGGCATCCGCCAGGTGCGCGCAACGACCCGTGCGCTGCAGACCGAGAACGGTCTGTCGCATCATCATCGCGCCGACATCAGCGGCCTGCAGCCGGATACCCAGTACGTCTACCGCGTGCAGGGCAATGGCAGCTGGAGCGCCTGGAACCAGTTGCGTACGCTGGCCGCCGCCGACCAGCCGCTGACCCTGCTGTACTTCGGTGATACCCAGAACAAGAACGTCAGCCACGTCAGCCGGGTGGTGCGTGCCGCGCAGAAGGCTGCACCGCAGGCGCGCATGAGCTTGTTTGCCGGCGACCTGGTCAGTGGTGGCGACAACATGGATGACAGCGAGTGGGGCGAGTGGTTTGCTGCTACCAGCTGGCTGGCGCAGGAAACCCTGGTGGCCCCGGCCATCGGCAACCACGAGTACTTCGAGGAATTCGAGGACACCCCGCAGGAACGCCGCGTGCTGGGCAAGCATTGGCCGGTCACGTTCGCGCTGCCGGGCAATGGCGCCAGCGCCGCACAGCAGACAAGCTACTGGTTCGATGCGCAGGGCGTGCGCGTGGCCGTGGTCGATGGCACGTCGGCCCTCGACCTGGGCACCGCCAAGGCGCAGGCACAGTGGCTGGACAAGGTACTGAGCGGCAATCCGCAGCCGTGGACCATCGTGCTGCTGCACCAGCCGTTCTATTCGCCGCGCGAAGGGCGTGAGAACGCCGCGCTGCGCGATGTGCTGCTTCCGGTGGTACGCCGCCACAACGTCGATCTGGTGCTGCAGGGCCACGATCACACCTATGGCCGTCGTGGCGAAGGGCAGGCGGCGACGCCACAGTATGTGGTGACCGTGGCCGGACCGAAGCAGTACCGCCTTTCCGACGAAGCACGCAGGACGATGCATCCGGTGGCCGAGGACACCCAGCTGTTCCAGGTGCTGAATATCGACCCACAGCACCTGCGCTATGAAGCCCGCACCGTGACCGGTCGTCTCTACGACGCCTTCGAACTGCGCCGCGATGCCAACGGTAGCAAGCTGCGCACGGAGCTGACCGAAGGCCGCATCACGCCACGCGACTGCCCGCGCGCGCAGACCGCCAAGGGGCGTGCCGACCGCTGCTGGGAATGAGGAGACGCACATGAACGCGCCCCGTCGCATCGTTCCTCTCGCTGCCATCGGTGCCGCCCTGTTGTTGCTGGCCAGTGCGGTGACCGCTGCCGATACCGTGTTGCATCCGTTCCTGGTGGCGCAGCCGAAGCAGGCCCCGCAGGAGGTGAATCTGGCGGTGGAGATTCCGGCCGGCAGCTTCACCAAGTACGAGATCAAGGAAGACGGTCTGGTGCATGTGGACCGCTTCCAGTCGATGCCGGTGGCCTATCCGGCCAACTACGGCTCGATGCCGCGCACCCTGGCCGGTGACAATGATCCGCTGGATGCGCTGGTGCTGACCCGCGAACCGCTGCATCCGGGCGTGATCGTGCGCTTCCGGCCGATCGGCTACCTGAAGATGATCGACGGCGGTGAGCACGACGAGAAGATCATCGGCGTGCCGACCGACAAGGTCGACCCGACCTACGCCACTATCCGCGATCTGCAGGATTTACCGGAGATCGAGCGCCAGCGCATCGAGGCGTTCTTCCGGGTCTACAAGGACCTGCCGACGGGGCGCAACCCGGTGCAACTCAACGGCTGGGGCAACGCCGCCGAAGCGCGTGCGCTGATCAGCAAGGCGATGGAGCGCTTCGAAAAGTAGATCCACGCCATGCGTGGATTCACCCCAGCAACGTCTCGATGAAGGCCTCGGCCTGCAGGCGGTCGCCCAGCACCCGGGCCACTGCCTGCACGGCCGCTTCCTGGTGTTCGGCGCGGATGCCGCCGTCGTCGTCATCGTTGTAGAGATCATCTCCGGCTTCCAGATACACAGTGCCGGCCGCGGCCAGAATGGCCATCAGGGTCGGCAGGTCGTCTACGAGTGTGTCCTGCTCCCATCGTCCACAGCCATGTCGTGCGAACAGCACGCGGCCATCGTCCAGGTCGAGGATGAAAGGATCGGCGCCCAGATCGGCCACAACCAGCCAGTTGGCGGGCCAGTCTTCGATCGCCTCGCCGCTGATGCCGTTCCAGCGGTAACCGGCCTGATGGCGCCACAGCCGTTGCAGCGGTGGCACCCACACCTCGAGCCCGGGGATGGTGATGCCGGCATGGCCAACCCTGGCGTTGATCTCGGGCCCCAGTGGCCCGACCTGCGCGTAGAAGCGCGCCAGCACCGATGGCAGCGGAAAGGGTCCGTCCCAGTCACGTTCATCCTGGGCCTGCAGCAGGCCGAAGCGAGCGAAGGGAGCGTGCAGCTCATCCATGGCGCAGGTGTTCCAGTAACGGGCCCGGCAGCCTAGCAGACCCCGCCGCGCGCAACGCCTTCACCGCCGCTGGCTATCATGTGCGGCATCCAGAACGAAGGCGATGCACGTGTCGGTAGCGTTGGTGTGGTTTCGCCGTGATCTACGGCTGCAGGACAACCCGGCCCTGCAGGCCGCGCTCGATGCCGGCCATGAAGTGGTACCGGTCTACATCCATGCGCCGCAGGAGGAAGGTGAGTGGTTGCCAGGCGCAGCATCGGACGCGTGGCGCCATCGCTCACTGGCCGCGCTCGACGCCGACCTGCGCGCGCGCGGTTCGGCCCTGGTACTGCGCAGCGGCGAGAGCCTGGCTACGCTGCAGGCGCTGATCGAGCAGACCGGCGCCGAGGCGGTGTACTGGAACCGCAAGTACGAACCGGCCACACAGCCGCGTGACGCCACCATCAAGCGCGCGCTGCGCGAGCAGGGCATCGACGCGCAGAGCTGCAATGGCAGCCTGCTGTTCGAGCCCTGGGACATCGCGACCCAGCAGGGCCAGCCTTACAAGGTGTTCACTCCCTACTGGCGCAACGTGCTCAGTCATTGGCGCCTGCCCGCATTGCAGGCCGCACCGAAGGCGCTGGCGGCGCACGCGGTCGACAGCCTCGCACTGGATGATCTTCAGCTGGCACCGACGCTGGACTGGGATACCGGCTTCTGGGAGCACTGGCAACCGGGCGAGGCTGGCGCGCTGGAGGCGTTGTCCGTGTTCGAGGACGGCGCGTTGCGCGGTTACCGCGAGCAGCGCGACCTGCCGGATCGCGTGGGCACCTCGCGGCTTTCGCCGCACCTGCATTTCGGCGAAATCGCACCGTGGCGCATTGCCCATGCACTGGAAGGCCTGCGCAGTGCGGGCACCGACGCCGACATCGACGGCTACCTGCGCCAGCTCGGCTGGCGTGATTTCGCCTACCACCTGCTGCATCACTTCCCGAAGACGCCCACCGACAACCTCAACCCGCGCTTTGACCGTTTCCCTTGGGCCACGCCCACTGCAGCGCAACTGCACGACTGGCAGCGCGGCAATACCGGCGTGCCTATCGTCGATGCCGGCCTGCGCGAGCTGTGGCACACCGGCTACATGCATAACCGGGTGCGGATGATTGTGGCCAGCTACCTGTGCAAGCACCTGCGTGCGCACTGGCTGCAGGGCGCACGCTGGTTCTGGGACACTCTGGTCGATGCCGACCTGGCCAACAACACGATGGGCTGGCAATGGGTGGCCGGAACCGGTGCCGATGCCGCGCCGTACTTCCGCGTGTTCAACCCGGTCACCCAGGCCGAGAAGTTCGACCCACAGGCCCGCTACATCAGCCGCTGGGTGCCCGAGCTGGCGGCACTGCCGGTGAAGGCGCGCTTCGCGCCGTGGCAGCATCCGCTACTGCTGGCGGCGCATGCCCCGGGCTATCCGCGTACCCCGCTGGTGGATCTGGCGGTTGGCCGCGACGCAGCGTTGGCGGCTTACCGCCAGTCGGGAGAAGGGTAAAGTGGCGGCTGAGTGATCCAGTCAGTTAGCTGAACGCGGCCCTGTCGCCACGCCTCATCATCATTCCGGCATCGCATCGGGCTGTTTATTCTCTCTGCGCCCGCAAGCCGCCGGCCCGACCGGAAACCAAGGAGAACCCCATGATCCGCAACACTACCCGCAACGTCGCACTGGCTCTGATGAGTGCGGCCGTCCTGTCGGCCTGCGCCACTGGCGGCTCCTATGTGCAGAGTGACCAGTACGGCAACCCGACCGAGCAGCAGAACCGCACCGGCCGCAATGCGCTGATCGGCACCGCGATTGGTGTGGCCGCTGGCCTGCTGACCGGCGACAGCGCCACCGAGCGTCGTCAGCACGCACTGATCGGTGCCGGTATCGGTGCGCTCAGCGGCGCCGCCGTCGGCCAGTACCAGGATCGCCAGGAACGCGCGCTGCGCGAGCGCACTGCCAACACCGGCATCGATGTGCAGCGCCAGGGCGACAACATCATGCTGAACCTGCCGGACGGCATCACCTTCGACTTCGGCAAGTCGACCCTGAAGCCGCAGTTCTACGGTTCGCTCAACGGCGTGGCAGGCACCCTGCGCGACTACAACCAGACCATGATCGAAGTGGTCGGCCACACCGACAGCATCGGCAGCGACGCGGTGAACAACCGCCTGTCGAAGGAACGTGCCGACTCGGTCGCGCAGTACCTGATCGGCCAGGGCGTGCAGAGCGTACGTATCGAAACGCTGGGTGCCGGCAAGTCGTACCCGATCGCCGACAACAGCACCGATGCCGGCCGTGCAAAGAACCGCCGCGTCGAAATCCGGGTGATTCCGCTCAAGCAGTAACGCGTAGCGTTACTGCTGTTCCGGCGTAGCCGGAACGAAAATGCCGCCCTTGCAGGCGGCATTTTCTGTAGGTGCCGAGCTTGCTCGGCGCACCGATAGCGTTCCCGTTCGCGGCTTCTCCGAACGGCGCCGACCAAGGTCGGCATCTACCGGTAGTTCGGCGTAGCCGGAACGAAAATGCCGCCCTTGCAGGCGGCATTTTTGTGGGTGCCGAGCTTGCTCGGCACGCCGATAGCGCATGTAGAGTCGAGCCGTGCTCGACTCCTCTTCTGGTAGATGCCGACCTTGGTCGGCGCGGTCCCAACAGCAGTCGAGCATGGCTCGACTCTACAGAACGCCGCGCCGCGCGCTGGCCAGATCCATGCCGTGCGTGGATGCGTCCGGTTACGCCGCCGAAGCGGCCACCTTCTCCAGGATCCGCTTGCCGCTGCTTTCCAGCGCGGCGTCTTCCTTTTCCTTCTGCTGCTGCGCCAGCTTCGCGCCTGGGCATTGCGCCAGCATATAGTTGGCATCGAAGTTGAGCTTCTCGACCAGGAAGTCGACGAACGCACGTACCTTCGGCGAAACCAGGCGGCCGCCAGCGAACACAGCGTTGAAGTCCACTTCCGGGCCGGTCCAGCCGGCCAGCACGCGGCGCACCATGCCCGATTCAACAAACGGCTTGGCCATCACATCGCCGGTCAGCAGCAGGCCTTCGCCACACACCAGCGCACCGTTCAACGCAGACATGTCGTTGGCGGTCATCAGCGGGGTGACCGGGAAGTCGCGCAGCTCGCCGCCGTTCTCGCCCAGCTGCCAGGTGAAGCGCGGCGAGTTGCCGGTGTGGTACGGCTTGCGCATCGCCAGGATGCGATGGAACTGCAGTTCTTCCGGATGCAGCGGTTCGCCATAGCGCTCGATGTAGGCCGGGCTGGCGAACACCTGCGTACGCAGGCTGCCCAGCTTGCGCGCCACCAGGTTGGAATCGGGCAGGGCACCGACACGCAGCGCAAGATCCGCTTCACCAGCAATCAGGTCCAGCTTCTCGTTGCCCATATGCATGTCCAGGCGGATCTCTGGATACTGCGCATGGAACTGGCCCAGCAGCGGGGCGATCCAGGTGATGCCGATTGAATAGGGCACGGTGAAGCGCAGCCAGCCACGCGGGCCGGACTGCAGCTGGCTCACTGCGCTCTCGGCTTCTTCCAGCTCGCGCGCAATGCGCTGGCAATGCTCGTGGTAGATCGAACCGGCTTCGGTGAGGCCGAGGCGGCGCGTGGTCCGGTGCAGCAGGCGCGCACCCAGGCGCGTTTCCAGTTCCTGCACTTTGCGGCTGACCGTGGTCTTGGGCAGGCCGAGCGATTTGGCAGCGGCAATGAAGCTGCCTTGCTCGACCACTTTGACGAAGATCAGCGTCTCGTTGAGATCGTGGGACATGGTCGGGGATCCTGGACGTCGGGGATGGGACAATCGTGACAGAACGATTGGACCGGGAGCGGGATGATTATTCCCCTTAATCAGGACTAATCAAGTAAAGGTTTGAGGTCTATCGTGGCGCCATTCGTTAATTGGAGCCCGTCCGCCATGAGCCTGCGCAACATTCTTGCCCGACTCCGGAACGCCGGCCAGAACACCCTGGACCTGGCGATGACCGTCGAAGCCCGTCCGAGTTCCTTGGTACACAAGGACTTCCGTGAGTTTACCGCGCCCATGCGTCAGCAGCGTGGCGGTGCCATCCGCCTGGTCCCGCACAAGGGTGACCGGCTGCGTCGAATCGGGACTATCCCGGATTTGGGAGGAAATGTCCCGTGAATGGGATACTGACGCCCGAAGTCCTGGTCCTCGGCGGCACCGGTGCCGTCGGCCAGGGCGTGGTGGGTGCATTGCTGGAAGCCGGAAGCCCGGTGCTGGTGGTCGGTCGTGATCCAGGCCGGCTGGCGGCGCTGCATGAGCAGTTCGCTGACGAGCCGGGCCTGGAGACGCTGCTGGGTTCGCTCAGCGATGACGGCTCGGCCCGTGCATTGGCCGAACGCATTGCGCATCGCCCGCGCCCGCTGGCAGCGGTGATCGCCGCAATGGGCGGCCCTTACCGCCGCGGCCGGGTGACCGACCGCAACGGCGATGAACTGCTGGGCGCGATGCAGGCCGATCTGATGCCGCACGTGCACGCAGTGCGTCATCTGCTGCCGCTGCTGCAGGACAACGTGCATGCGCGCCGCTACGTGATGATCGGCAGCCCGGCCAACGCCAAGCCATGGGCAGGCTACGGCGAGACCTCGATCACCACTGCCGCGCTGCGCATGTACGCGCAGGTGGTGCACCAGGAAGCTCAGGCGCTGGGCGTGCGTGCGCAGATGCTGGAAGTCTGCAGCCCCGTCTGTACCCCGGCCAACGCGGCCAATGCCTGCATCGAGTGGCCCAGCTCGCTGCTGGTCGGCCGCCGCGTGGTCTCGCTGCTGGATGGTTGCCGCGACAACCGCGCCATCGTCCGCTGCGACAGCAGTGATGCCGAATTGCCGCGCGGCCTGCTGCACCTGGACGTTCCTCCCCTCTGGCGCGATACCGCGGGCGTCGCTTGACCTCGACCACGGTTGAGGTCGCAGGATACGCCGCCTGTTTTTTGCAACACGTTCTCATCTAGCTGTACCACCCCTCCGTACGGATGCATGCCATGACTTCCCCCAATTCCACCCCACATCGTTTCGGTCATCGCATTGCGATGGTCGGCGTGTCGATCCTCGCCGCGGCCGTGCTTGCGGCCTGCAGCGGCGGCCACGCCGAAGAAGCCGGTGCACCGCCGCCGCCGCAGGTCAGCGCTGCACCGGTGCTGGTCAAGCAGGTCAGCCAGTGGGACGAGTTCAGCGGCCGCGTCGAAGCGGTACAGAGCGTTGAACTGCGTCCGCGCGTGTCCGGCTACATCGACAAGGTCAACTACGTCGAAGGCCAGGAAGTGAAGAAGGGCGAAGTGCTCTTCACCATCGACGCGCGCAGCTACCAGGCCGAGTATGATCGCGCTGCCGCCGAACTCGCCCGTGCCCGCACCCAGGCCACGCTGGCCCGTAGCGAATCCGAGCGTGCCAAGCGTCTGTCTGAGCAGCAGGCCATTTCCACCGAGACGGCCGAGCAGCGTCGTGCCGCCGCCGATCAGTCCGGCGCCGCCGTGCAGGCCGCGCAGGCGGCCCTGGATGCGGCCCGCCTCAACCTGGAGTTCACCAAGGTGCGTGCACCGATCGACGGCCGTGCCGGCCGCGCGATGGTCACCGCCGGCAACCTGGTCACCGCCGGCGACAGCGCCAGCGTACTGACCACGCTGGTCTCGCTGGATACCGTGTTCGTCTACTTCGATGCCGACGAAAGCACCTTCCTGCGCTACGCACAGATGGCACGCAAGGGCGAGCGCCCCAGCGAGCGTGACAGCGAGCTGCCGGTGAAGGTCGGTCTGTCCGGTGAGGAGGGGTACCCGCACGCGGGCAAGGTCGACTTCCTCGACAACCAGGTCGCCCGCAGCACCGGCACCATCCGTGTCCGCGCACTGCTGGACAACGCCGACCGCCAGTTCACCCCGGGCCTGTTCGCCCGCGTGCAGCTGCTCGGCAGCGGCCAGTTCCAGGCCCTGCTGATCGACGACAAGGCCGTGCTGACCGACCAGGACCGCAAGTACGTGTACGTGGTCGACAAGGATGGCAAGGCCCAGCGCCGTGACATTCAGCTCGGCCGCACCGCCGACGGCCTGCGCATTGTCGAGCACGGCCTGGCCGCCGGCGACAAGGTGATCATCGACGGCGTGCAGAAGGTCTTCATGCCGGGCATGCCGGTGCAGGCAAAGGCCGTGGCGATGCAGCCACAGGCCGCGAAGCCCGCACCGGGCCGCGATGCTACCGCTGCGCTGAACCACTGATCCGCCGGCTCCTGATCCGCGTCCCCGCTTAGCTGCCGGCGCCAGCGGCAGCCGTTCCTGCCTTCGTCAACGTGACGAGGGGCAGGGTGGCTGTTGCCCGCCGAACGCCTTTCCCAGGAATTCCTCCATGGACTTTTCCCGTTTCTTCATCGACAGGCCGATCTTCGCGGCGGTGCTGTCGATCGTGATCTTCGCCGCAGGCCTGATCACGATTCCAATTCTGCCGATCAGCGAGTACCCGGAAGTGGTGCCGCCGTCGGTGGTCGTACGCACGGTGTATCCGGGCGCCAACCCCAAGGTCATTGCCGAGACCGTCGCCACGCCGCTTGAAGAGGCGATCAATGGCGTCGAAGGCATGATGTACCTGAAGTCGGTGGCCGGCTCGGACGGCGTGCTGCAGATGACCGTCACCTTCCGCCCGGGCACCGACCCGGACGCGGCGGCGGTGAAGGTGCAGAACCGCGTGGCGCAGGCGCAGGCGCGCCTGCCCGAGGACGTGCGCCGGCAGGGCGTGACCACGCAGAAGCAGTCACCGACCTTCCTGATGGTGGTGCACCTGACCTCGCCGCAAGGCAAGTACGACACCCTGTACCTGCGCAACTACGCCCGCCTGCACGTCAAGGATGCGTTGGCGCGCATCCCGGGCGTGGGTGACGCGCAGATCTTCGGTGGTGGCGACTACGCCATGCGCGCCTGGCTGGACCCGGACAAGGTGGCGTCGCGCGGCCTGACCGCCAGCGACGTGGTGCGCGCCATGCGCGAGCAGAACGTGCAGGTTTCGGCCGGCCAGCTCGGTGCGGAACCGCTGCCGAACAGCCAGTTCCTGACCCTGATCAATGCCCAGGGCCGGCTGAAGACCGAAAAGGAATTCGGCGACATCGTGCTCAAGAGCGGTGTGGACGGCGAGATCGTACGCCTGGCCGATGTGGCCCGCCTGGAACTGGGCGCCGGTGACTACACCCTGCGCTCGCAGCTGGACGGCAAGAACGCGGTCGGTATCGGTATCTTCCAGTCGCCCGGCGCCAACGCGCTGGAGATCCGCGACCAGGTCATCTCGACGATGGACGAGATGCAGAAGACCATGCCGGCCGACGTGAAGTACGAAGCCGTGTATGACACCACCATCTTCGTGCGTGACTCGATCAAGGCCGTGGTCTCCACGCTGCTGGAAGCCATCGCCCTGGTGGTGCTGGTGGTGATCCTGTTCCTGCAGACCTGGCGTGCCTCGATCATTCCGTTGATTGCGGTGCCGGTGTCGGTGGTCGGTACCTTTGCCGCGCTGTACCTGCTGGGCTTCTCGATCAACACGCTGAGCCTGTTCGGCCTGGTGCTGGCGATCGGCATCGTGGTCGACGACGCGATCGTGGTGGTGGAGAACGTCGAGCGCAACATCGAGGAAGGACTGTCGCCCACCGCGGCGGCCCACCAGGCCATGCGCGAGGTCTCCGGCCCGATCGTGGCGATCGCGCTGGTGCTGTGCGCCGTGTTCGTGCCGATGGCGTTCCTGTCGGGTGTTACTGGACAGTTCTACAAGCAGTTCGCGGTCACCATCGCCATCTCCACGGTGATCTCGGCGATCAACTCGCTGACTCTGTCGCCGGCCCTCGCCGCGCGCCTGCTGAAGGCCCATGGTGCACCGAAGGACGGCCCGAGCCGCCTGATCGACCGCCTGTTCGGCTGGGTGTTCCGTCCGTTCAACCGCTTCTTCAAGTCCAGCTCGGAGAAGTACGAACGTGGCGTTGCCCGCATCCTCGGCCGTCGTGGTGCGGTGTTCGTGGTCTACGCGATCCTGCTGGTGGGTACCGGCGTGATCTTCAAGCTGGTGCCGCCGGGCTTCATCCCGACCCAGGACAAGCTGTACCTGATCGCCGGCGTGAAGCTGCCGGAAGGTTCGTCGATTGCGCGTACCGATGAAATGCTGCGCAAGGTTGCCAAGATCGCCCAGGAAACCGATGGCGTGGCCCACACCATCTCGTTCCCGGGCCTGAACGCGCTGCAGTTCACCAACACGCCGAACACTGGTGTGGCGTTCATTCCGCTCAAGCCGTTCGCCGAGCGTCATGGCCGTACCGCCGCGCAGATCAATGCCGAGATCAACCAGAAGATCGCCGGGCTGCAGGAAGGCTTCGCCTTCGCGATGATGCCGCCGCCGATCCTCGGCCTGGGTAACGGCAACGGCTACCAGATGTTCATCGAGGACCGCGGCAACTTGGGCTACGGCGCACTGCAGAATGCCGTGCAGGCCATGCAGGGTACCGTGGCGCAGACGCCGGGCATGGCCTTCCCGATTTCCAGCTACCAGGCCAACGTGCCGCAGCTGGATGCCGAGGTGGACCGCGTCAAGGCCAAGGCACAGGGCGTGCAGCTCACCGAACTGTTCGACACGCTGCAGACCTACCTGGGTTCGGCCTACGTCAACGACTTCAACCAGTTCGGCCGTACCTGGCAGGTGATCGCCCAGGCAGACGGTCCGTACCGCGAGACGGTCGAGGACATCGGCAAGCTGCGTACCCGCAACGACCGTGGCGAGATGGTGCCGATCGGTTCGATGGTCACCATCAAGCAGACCTTCGGCCCGGACCCGGTGCTGCGTTTCAATGGCTATCCGGCAGCAGACCTGGCCGGCGAAGCCGACCCGCGCCTGCTGTCCTCGGCCGAGGCGATGAACAAGCTGACCGAGATCGCCGGCAAGGTGTTGCCGGTGGGCATGACCACCGAATGGACCGACCTGAGCTACCAGCAGGCGACCCAGGGCAAGGCGGCCTTCATCGTGTTCCCGGTGGCGATCATGCTGGCCTTCCTGGTGCTGGCTGCGCTGTACGAGAGCTGGTCGCTGCCGCTGGCGGTGATCCTGATCGTGCCGATGACCCTGCTGTCCGCGTTGTTCGGCGTGTGGTTGACCGGTGGTGACAACAACGTGTTCGTGCAGGTCGGCCTGGTGGTGCTGATGGGCCTGGCGTGCAAGAACGCGATCCTGATCGTCGAATTCGCCAGAGAGCTGGAGATGGGCGGCAAGGGAATCGTTGAGGCCGCGCTGGAAGCCTGCCGCCTGCGTCTGCGCCCGATCGTGATGACCTCCATCGCGTTCATCGCCGGCACCGTACCGCTGGTGCTGTCGCACGGTGCGGGTGCCGAGGTGCGCTCGGTGACCGGTATCACTGTGTTCGCCGGCATGCTGGGCGTAACCCTGTTCGGCCTGTTCCTCACCCCGGTGTTCTACGTGGCCCTGCGCAAGTTCGTCACCCGCAACGGTGGTGGCCAGCTGGTGCAGCACGGCGAGCCGACCATCCACCACTGACATGGAACCCCGTCGCCGCCGGTCAATGGCCGGCGGCGGCTTCCCCCTCACAAGGCATGCATCCATGAATACCCATCAGAACAAGATCGCGCTGGTCACCGGCGCCACCCGCGGCATCGGCGCCGAGACCGTGCGCCAGCTGGCCCAGGCCGGCGTGCACACGCTGCTGGCCGGCCGCAAACGCGAGACCGCCGTCGAGCAGGCGCTGAAGCTGCAGGCCGAGGGCCTGCCGGTGGAAGCCATCCAGCTGGACGTGACCGACGCGGCCAGCATCGCCGAAGCGGTCGAGCAGGTGCGCCAGCGTCACGGCCGCCTCGACATCCTGGTCAACAACGCCGGCATCATGATCGAGAACCCGGCGCAGGCGCCGTCGGAACAGTCGCTGGATACCTGGAAGCGCACCTTCGACACCAACGTGTACGCGCTGGTGGCGGTCACCCAGGCTTTCCTGCCGCTGGTCAAGCAGGCCAAGTCCGGCCGCATCGTCAATGTGTCCAGCATGCTCGGCTCACAGACCCTGCACGCGGATCCCGCATCGGGCATCTACGACTTCAAGATTCCCGCCTACAACGCGTCCAAGGCCGCGGTGAACAGCTGGACCCTGAGCCTGGCCTATGAGCTGCGCAACACCCCGATCAAGGTCAATACCGTGCATCCGGGTTACGTGAAGACCGACATGAACGGCGGCAACGGCGAAATCGAAATCGCCGAAGGCGCGCGCTCCAGCGTGCAGATGGCGCTGATCGGCGAATCCGGTGCCAGCGGCAGCTTCACCTACCTGGGCGAGGTGCTGCCATGGTGATCCGCACGTTGGCGATGGCCGTCTCCAGCCTGGTGCTGGCGGGCTGTGTCAGCGTCGGCCCGAACTACAAGGCCCCGGTGCAGGAACCGGTGGTCCTCCAGAGCGCGCAGCAGCCGGTCTTCAGCACTACTTCGCCGGTGGCCAGCTGGTGGGCGCAGTTCGATGATCCGGTGCTGGAAGAACTGGTTCACGGCGCACTGTCGGACAATCTGGACCTGCGCGTGGCCGTGGCCCGCGTCAGCCAGGCCCGCGCGGTGTTCGTCGAAAGCCGCTTCGACCAGGCGCCGCACATCACCGCAGGCGGCAGCTACGACCGCCGCAAGCAACCCGATCCGCAGCTGGGTGGGCAGCGGGTGTTCAGTGAAAGCTACCGGCTCGGCTTCGATGCCGGCTGGGAGCTGGATCTGTTCGGCCGCAAGCGCCGTGCTGCAGAAGCCGCGCGCGCCGACCTCGACGCCGAGCAGGCCAACCTGGCCGACGCGCAGGTACTGATCGCTGCCGAAGTGGCGCGCAACTACTTCGAGCTGCGCGGCACGCAGAAGCGCATCGCCGTGGCCCAGCACACCCTGGTCAATCTGCGCGAGACGCAGAAGCTGACCGAGGCGCGCTGGGAGCTGGGCGCCGGCAGTGAGCTGGACGTGCAGAGCAGTCGTGCGCGGCTGAAGGCGATCGAGGCCGATATCCCGCTGCTGGAAGTGGCCGAAACGCAGTCGCGCAATCGTCTGGCGGTTCTGCTGGGCCAGCGGCCGGAGACGCTGACCGCCATGCTTGCGCCGCACGAAGTGCCGGCATTCGCCAAGGCACTGCCGCTGGGCGATACCCGCGAGCTGCTGCGCCAACGCGCCGACGTGCGCGTGGCGGAGCGTCGCCTGGCGGCCGCGACCGCCCGCGTGGGCGTGGCTACGGCGGATCTGTTCCCGCGGTTGTCGCTGTCCGGCTTCGTCGGCTTCCTCGGCGGCGATGCCAGTGGCCTGGTCAATGGCAACAACAAGGCCTGGTCGCTGACCCCGTCGCTGAGCTGGGCGGCATTTGACTTCGGTACCGTGCGTGCACGCCTGCGCGCCAGCAAGGCGGAAGCCGAAGGCGTGGCAGCACAGTATGAGCAGGCCGTGCTGCTGGCCCTGGAAGACACCGAGAACGCGCTGACCCGCTATTCCAAGCAGCAGGCGCGATTGGCGATCGTGGTCGAGCAGGCGCAGGCGGCACGTCGTGCCGAATCGCTGGCACAGATCCGCTATCGCGAGGGCTCGGAGGATTTCCTCACGCTGCTGGATGCACAGCGCACGCAACTGGCTGCGGATGACGCGTTGGCCGCAGCCGAATCCGAAGTCAACGTCAGCGTGGTCGGTGTGTACAAGGCGCTGGGCGGCTGGGGACAGTCGCCTCAGCCACCAAGTGTGGCGCAGGTGCAGTAACCCGAAGGGGACGGAAGCGATGGCTTCCGTCCCTTTCTCCTTTCATGGCCAAAGATGGGCGGGTGCGGCACGAGCCGTGCACGTGGTCACAGTCATGACGTTTCTGACTCTGCCGGAAGCCGTATCCGCCGTGTAACTAGTGGGGCAGGCTATTGGGAGGACAGACGATGACCGATGACAAACGGGATACCCAGCGCATGTTGTTCGGTGATCCGGGGCCACCCGATGCAGGGCTGTCGGTAGCCGTTGTGGTGCTGCTGGTACTGGCGACGATGGCTGCGGCGATCGGCTTCGTGCGCCTGCCGGATCCGTTGCTGGGGCTGGGCCTGATCGGCATCGCCGTGTTCCTTGCCGTCGGTGCCCGCATCTGCCAGGCACGCAATCAGCACCAGGCACTGTACCGGTTGTTGTCACGGCAGCCGCCACCGTAGCGGCGGCTGCCGCGCAGGATCACGGCGTGGGCCAGTCGAGCTCGACCACCAGGGGGAAATGATCCGACGGCAGCACACCGTCGATGCGGCGGTCATCGGTGACGAAGCTTCGGGCATGGAAGCCGCGCACCAGCACCCAGTCCAGCTGCACGGTGGCCTTGCCGGTGAAGTCATGGAAGGTGAGGCGCGGGCCCTGTGGCGCCTTTACCTGGGTGCGCGTGTCCTGCAGCACGCGGGTGAACGCCTTGTAGGTGTCTCCTCCGGGTTCGCTGTTGAAGTCGCCGGTCAACACTACCGGCAGGTCAACCGGCAGCGTCGCCAGGCGCTTTCCGACCAGTCCGGCACCCTTCACCCGGCGCGGCTCGTCCTCGTCACGGTAGGGCAGGTGGGTATTCATGAAGTAGAAACGACGGCCGTCGTCCAGGCGCCGGAACAGGGCCCACGTGACCATGCGCGGGTACAGGTTGCCCCAGGTGATGCTGCCGGGCACGTCCGGCGTATCCGAAAGCCAGAAGTTGCCGGATTCCTCTACGGCCAGCACCTTGCTGTCGTAGAACACGCCCATGTGCTCATCGCCGCTGCCACCGCGGCGGCCCTCGCCGAACCAGCGGTAGCCGGGCAAGTGTCCGGACAGGTAGTCAGCCTGTTCCTTCACCAGTTCCTGCGTGCCGATCACCGCCGGGTGCGCATCCAGGATGACCTTGACCATCGCGTCGCGGCGATCGGGCCAGCGCTTGCCCGGTTCGGTATCAGCCGGGGTGCGGACGTTGAACGACATTACTTTCAGTGGCGCCGGTGTAGCGGCCCAGGCGAAGGCAGGCAGGGCAAGCGCCAACAGCGCACACAGCGCAGGGCGACGGAAACGCGACAACATCGTGGAATCCCTCCATTCCATGAAAACGGTTTCACGAAGCATGCCATGGAAGGCGAGGACAGGGGTATGCCGGGATGGGCGGCTGGGAGATGCCGGACGGGCGGTGAAGGCGCCGCCCGGCGGATCGCGCGGGCGCGATCAGGGGTCGTACATCATCCCGTTCTCGTCGCGGTTGTAGTGGTCGCTGGCCACGCGGGTGCCGTCGTCATAGACCACGTACAGCGTGCAGCGCTGATGGATGCCAAAGCCGGCACGGAAGGGCACGCACTCTTCCTGCAGGCCGATCTCTTCGGCGGCATTTGCCGGTGCTGAAGGCAGCAGCGCGGCAAGTGTCACCGCTGCAGCGAAGGAAAAAGCGGTGATTCGATTGTGCAGCGTCATTGATCACACTCCTTGTAGTCGTAGTCGGTGTCCAATGCAGCTCAGTCTGCCGGGAGGTACCACTGACCGTTCTCGTCTATCCAGTACACCGACGTGAAAACGGTGCCATCTGCCAGAGTACGGGTTACGGCGCAGCGCTGATGCACGAGGTTGGGCCCAAGTCTTACGGGCACGCAATCGGTCGTCGATCCGGGGGATCCGGCCGCGTGGCTGGTTGCCGGTACCACGCTACCCAATGCAAACATCAATGCAGCCATCGAGGCCAGTTGCAGTTTCATCAGCATCATCCTTGCTTTCTGCAATCGCGCACATGCGCATGGCGTGTGTAACACGCGACCCAGACCACCGGAAGTGCCTCGCCGTGATCAGTCTTCGATCTCGCCGCGACGGCTGGCCGCACGCACTGCCTGCGCGGTGGTCGCCACACCCAGCCGTTGGCGCGCGTGGCGCAGGTGGTTCTCCACCGTGCGCGTGGAAAGCCCAAGCGTGGCCGCGATCTCAGCTTGCCGGCGCCCGGCGGCGACCCAGCGCAGCACTTCGCGCTCGCGGTTGCTGAGTGCGCTTCCCGAACGCTCGGCAGGCGATTCGGCAAGCCGGCGTGCGGCACGGAATGCTGCAGTTGCAGCAGCATCCAGCAGCAGTCGCGCGCTGGCCGAGGCATTGATCGCTGTCCCGGCAAAACTGATCGCACCTTCCAGACCGGTGGTGCCGAACACCGGCACCTGTAGACCGTGCAGGCCTTCACCACGTGGCTGCTTCACCACCTGATAGCGTTCGCCGCGAACCCCCTGGCGCTTGCTCCAGAAGAATGGCGCGTCGCTGTCCAGCACGTGGCGATTGACCGGACAGGCGTGCAGGTAGCGCGCGAGGTCGGTACTGCTGCCGTCGCCGAACCAGTCGCCCTCGATCCAGTACACGCGCTGGGTACCGCGCTCCAACCCCGTGCCGGTGGCGAACACCAGCACGCGGTCGTAGCCGAGCGGTGCAGAGATGCTGCGCAGTACCGCGCCGACCGCACTCAGTGAGCGGGCGCGTTCCAGCTCCAGCAACGCCTGCACCAATTCGCTCATCCGGGTCAGCGCCCGGCGAGGGCGTCGAGCAGCGTGCGTGCGGCCAGCTTGCCCAGCGCATTGCCGGCCAGTGGGCTGTCCCCGGTCAGCAGCAGGCGATCCTGCAGCACGCTGCCGTCGATGCCATTGTTGACGATCTGCACGCCCTGCTGCGCCAGGCGCTCGCCGAAGAACCACGGCAGCTGCCCGGGCATGTAGCCGATCTCCGGCGTCTGCCGGTCCATCGCATCGGGGAAGGCACAGATGCGGTAGCCGCGGAACAGTGAACCACCATCGGCCTCGTCGACGCCTGCGGCCAGCAATGCAGCGGGGCCGTGGCAAAGGGTGATGATGTGGCGTTGCTCGGCCATCGCCCAGTTCAGGGCCGCCTTCACCGCGCGGCTCTGCGGCAGTCCGATAAGTGCGCCATGGCCACCGGGAATGAACACGGCTGCATAATCCGATGCGGCATCGAGGCCTGCCACCACTTCATCCAACGGCAGTGGCTGGCGGAAGCGGGCTTCGTAGCGGTCGTACAGGCCGCCGATCTCCGTGTCCTCGCGCGGGAACGCCCACCACTCGAACTTGGCGGCGTTGCCAGACAGCGTGGCCACATCGATATCGAAGCCGGCCTTGTCCAGGTGATACATCGGCAGCAGGGTTTCCACCGGATGGTTGCCGGTGGAGAACAGGTGGCCGTTGGCGGTGGGCAGGTAACGCTCGTCGGCGGCGATCATCAGCACCTTCCAGCGGCCATCACGACGCGCGTCGGGATAGTCGGCACCAGACAGGTTGCTCTTGGCCGACGTGAACTGTGACAGCGAGTAAGGAGAGGGGAAGAAGGCGTCGCGCTCGGCTGGATCGGGACTGGGCTGGCGGCTGGGCTCTTGCGCGTTCATGCGGACCTCCTGCGGGGAATGTCGGGCCAGCATAGGAGGGCGGGTGCGCAGGCGCGATGAGGGATTTCCCTCAGCTGCCCACGGCTATTGGGTCTGGCCCCCGTGTTGCTGCATGTCCTGATGCAGGATCCGGCGCAGCTCGACGATGGCCGGCGTGGCTTCCTGCACGCTGTGCCCGGATACGATCACCTTCTCCGACTCCGCCCGCGGCAGGTGCGAACTCCAGTAGGGCACCAGCCCGTCGTCACTCTTCTCCAGCGGGCCGTCGGCCTTGGCGCGCGCGATGATCGAGTGGTAGCGGACCTTCGGCGACATCGGCAGGTCGGCCACGGCGCGGACGAAAGGATCGTCCTTGTCCAGGTTCTGGATGCTGTTCATCTGATAGCCGTGCTTGCCGTCACTGCGATCGATCTGGCCGTCGTTGGCGATGGTGGCGACGTCTTCCAATACAGTCAGGGGCAACCGCACCAGGCGTCCGATCCATCGGCCCAGGCGGGTGCCTGCCACGTCGGTACCGCGGTGGGGGGTGGCAATGAACACCACGCGCGATACTTCCGGTTCCGGCAGGAAGGTCAGTACCGGTGCGCCTTTGGTGCGCAGCAGTTCGCGCTGTGCCGGCGTCATCTGCGCAGTCGCCAGCAGGGTGTCCACCAGGTGATCGCCGGAAGAGGAGATCATCAGTCGTGCGATCACGCCGCCCATGCTGTGCCCCACCAGCACCATGTCATGCGAGGCCTGCGCCTTGCCGCTGGGGTCGAAGTGCTTGAACACCTCGGCCAGCGTATGACGCATCGCATCGTGGCTCATCGCGATGGGCATGTTGGTCGGGTAGTAGAACTGCCAGATCTGGAAATCCCGGCGGATCTCGTCGTCACGCATCAGCTCGTTGGCGACGTTGACCCAGGCTTCCGGGCTGCTGGCCAGGCCATGGATCATCAGCAGTACGCGGCGGTTCGGGTCGTAGGGCTGCATCATGTACAGATGCGGCGTTTCGATGCCGCCCTTGCCGCCGAACAGCGATCGCAGCGACTGGTGACTGAAGTTGGAGCGGGCCAGCCACAGCGCATAGCCAGCGGTGAAGTTCGCGGCCAGCGGCACTTCCTGTCCGTGCAGGGTCACTTCCGTGACCTGGTAGGGATCGTGGATTTCCAGTTCCGGCTCGTCGTCGTGCAGCACTTCCCACAGGTTCTTTCCGGAGAAGCGCAGCAGCACGGTCATCGACGGCGAAGGCATTTCGCTCCAGCTCTGCGGGACCGGCGTGGTCTTCGTGGCGGGTGTTGTGGCCGGCGTCGTGGTGGCCGGGGTGGCGGTTGGATCGTCCATCACGGCCACCAGTTCGGCACCGAAGCCATCGCGGCGATGCACGCTGCGCAGGGTGCCGGTGAACGACAGCGAGGCCGCCGGTACCAGCTCGGTGGGCGTACGCTTGTCCAGCGGCGATGCCTCACCTGAAGGCGCCAGCACGAAGGTCCAGCGGCCGAGCTGGAAATGGCTGGCTTCAGCATGCACGCGCCCGGTGGCATAGGCGTTGTACAGCTGCACCGAGGCTTCCTGCACGGCCAGGTTGTAGTAGTCGCGCACCTGGGTCTGGCGGTCTTCGAAACCCCGCTGGTTGGCCGTTCGCTCGGTGAAGAACAGATAGGCGTAAGCCTGCCGCGCGACCTGCATCCACGCGTCCAGGCGCGGCTGGAAGTCGGCGTCCAGTTCGGTGATCGCGCTCTTGGCGCGGCCTGACGTGGAGTACTCGCGCTTGGGCGCCGGCAGGGTCATCGCATACTGCAGCCACAACTCGGCCAGGCTCGAACGCTTGTCCTCTTCGCGCACCACGATGCTGGCTTCCATCGCCTCGATGCAGGGCAGGCCCGGCTTGGCACAGACGCCTTCATCGAGCCCGGCCACGCGCAGCGTTTCCGTCGTCGCCGAGCTGAGCTTCCCGGTGGTGAGGATGTCACCGCGCTTGAGCGCGATGTACTGGCCGGGCGTGACCGAGGCGACCTGTACCGACGGCCCGAACTGGCGCAACGTGGCACAACCACCCAGGGTGAGCAGCACGGTGATGATGAGGGTCGTGCGGCCGATGAAGCCCAAGCCCGTGGTAGCCATACGATCCTCCTGCGCGGTGGCGCCACTCTAGCGGTCGGCATGTCAAAGCGGAAGATACCGGGCGGTCGGTTTGTGCCATGAAACCCCTGCCATGCAAGCGATTCAGGTATTCACGTGTGACACTGGGGTGAATGGGCGAATGCAGGGACTGCGATGCGCTGGCTTGAGACCCGCGTTCCACCGCCGCTGATGATGCTGCTGTGTGGCGCCATCGGCTACCTGGCGAGCCGCCTGGCAGCGGGACCGGTGGTTCCGCTGCCGATGCCGGCACTGCTGGCCGGTGGGGTGGTGGCCATCGGCTTAACGTTGAACCTGCTGCCGAAGCTGGCTTTCCGTCGCGTGCGTACCACGGTGAACCCGCTGCGCCCCGCAATGGCGAGCGCGCTGGTCACGCATGGTGTGTACCGTTACACGCGCAATCCCATGTATCTGGGCCAGGCCACGGTGCTGGCAGGCGTCATGCTGTACCTGCAGAGCCCGGTCGCATTGCTGGCTGTCCCGCTGTTCGTGCTGTACATCACGCGGCTGCAGATCATGCCGGAAGAGCGGGCGCTGTCGGCCCGCTTTCCCGAGGCATACGCCGCCTTCCGTCAGCGAGTACGACGCTGGCTGTAGCGCGGATCAGGCCACTACGGCGTGATCTGGCACTTCACCGCAGCGGAATAGCCCTCATAGTCGTCACCTGCGATGACGTGCAGGGTGTGGCGCTTGTCGATGGCCTTCACGTATGAAGGCTCCTCCGTGTTGGCGTGTTCGTTGACCGTGGTCACTGACCACGCCTTGGCCAGACGCTTGGAGTCGACGCCATTCAAGTAGACGAAGAGGCTCTTCTCGCCCTCGGCCACGTTCACATCGGCACTGGTGACGATACCGCCGAACAGCGTGACCGGCTTGTCCTCCGGCTCGAAGGTGCCACCCGGTTTCCTGGCCAGGCCCGCGGCCTGCAGTGCATCGATGGCCTCGGCCTCGTTGAAGTTGGAGCCGGCCTTGCAGGCCAGCAGAGCTTCCAGCGTGGCGGTGCCAGGTGGAGCAATGGCCGGTGGGGCGGAGTGCGTGGCCTGCGCTGCGGCGAATGCGGCGAGGAACATGGTGAAGGCAAGGGGGGCTTTCATGGCAGGTCCTTCAATGTGTCGAGGAATAGCCGGTGGCGGGGCGAACAGACCCCGGCCACCGGCCACATCCGGCGTGATGGGTCAGTCGAACCAGACCAGCGGCATGTCGGCATTGAGCGACATGTGGCGGAAATCTCCCAGTACCTGGGCCACGGCCTGCACGGTGTGGCAGCCCGGTGCCAGCGCGGACGATCCCGCGCTCAGGTAGCTGGCGGAGATGGTACGGGTGCTGACCGAGTCCGGCCTGGAACCCAGCTGCTGGGTGCCGAGGCTGCCCACCTGCTGGCCATCGATCTTCAGGAACAGGAACACGCTGCCACCACCGTCGTTCGGGTCACCCTGCACGCGGGACTTCGTGGAGAACAGCACCACCCCGTTGTGCCCCTGCGGGATGCAGACCTGGCCCTCACCAATGACCACCTGTGAGCCCGCCGACGGGCAGCCGGGCGCGAAGCCATTGGTCCCGACGCAGACATAGGCGAAGCGGCGGTAGGGGCCTGCGGCAGCGTAGTTGAATCCTGGATTCAAGCCCTTGCCGACCACGCCAAATCCGTTGGACAGCGTCACCAGTCGCGAGTTGGCGCCGAATTTGTACTTTACGTTGTTGGTGTTGGCGTCCTGCGGTTGGTAGTACGGCGATTCGGACGCGACGAAGCTGACGGTGCTGTAAGCCGGCGGATTGACGAACAGGCCCTGCGAATAGAAGGGAGCCTGAGTTTCGGCGCCACTAAAGATGTCATTGATCGACCAGGTCATCGATTCGATGCCGGGTTCCTGCTCGTTCAGGAAAATCCCCAGCATGCCATCGCCGTAGTTGCCCCACGCGAACGCGCGGCCAGAGGCCATTGCCACGATGGGGCCACCGGGATTGCCTGCCTGCGCTGTCATCAGCAGCTTGCGGTCCTTCGCCTGCAATGCCATTCCTTCAGGGCTGCCGACGGTATTGAAGTCCAGCTGCGCGGTGTCGCTCGGAAGGCTGCTGTTGGTGACCGAGCCTGCGGAGGTGATGAGCACGGAGAGGTTGCTGGCGGAGCCGAAATTGACGGCCGAACCGATGGCCTGTCCGGCCAGGTTGACCGTATGGCGCCCGGCAGGAAGGTATTTGGCACCGATGACATTGAAGGAGTGCTGTTGGGCCGACGTCGACTGTCGCCAGTCGATGTAGCTGTCGTTGGAGACCACCTCACCGTTGATGGTGATGTAGGCGTTGGCCGCAGAGCTGCCGCCGGGGAAGTACCGTCCATCCGACTGCACGTACACCCAGCCGGGGGCGCTCAGATCGATGGTGCTCGAAAGCAGGGTTGCCGTGCCGGGCTGTACCCGCTGGTCAGCGGCCAGCTGCAGATAACGCGAGCCTGGCGTGGCAGCGGAAGCCTGCCCCAGTGCCAACGCCACGGCCAAGCCCATAAACAGCGTGATGCGTTTCATCTGATGTCCTTTCAGGTTTCGGGTCACGTCGTGTGACGCAGGGACTTTACTGGATCCGCATCTCAGCTTCTGTGACTGGCTCCCGATGCGGGTGGCATTGGGGGATGTCGGGACATCAGACGGGGGCGCCATCTTCGGAAAACAAAAAAGCCGGAACTCCATTGACGGGAGATCCGGCTTCTTGCGGCCTCGACAGGCCATACAGATGGTGGAGGTGGGCGGATCGTCCCGGCACCCTTTCCTAAGCAGTTGAACTGCAAGGAGATGTTGCCGGAGCCGCTCCCTCAAAACGATACCTCAAACGATACCCAATCGTAGCATGCAGGCACGGTAAGGGGCTCGTAGGCGGCCGTTCTCGAAAGAGGACGGCATGCTGTGGAAACTCTTGGCGGTGGTGGCATTGGTGGTCGGCGGCCCGGCATGGGCACACGACGATGGGTCGGCAGGCACCACTGAATCGGAAGCTGTCCCTGGCGTGGGCCGAGTGGACTACCAGCGCCTTTTTGAAGCGGTGAGCGAGCCTGGCGAAAGCCTGGATGCGTTTGCGCAGCGGATTGGCCCGCGCCTTCGCGCTTACAGCGATGAGACGGGGTTTGAGGCGTGCGGCGTTCTGGCCAGCGACGGCGACCGGTTCGGCGTGGTGATTGGAACAAATCACTCTCACGTTGCCTGCGTGAACTTCGCCAGCAAAATCCCCGCAGGCTTCCAGCCGACGGTGGAGACGATTCACAGCCACGGCGGCGAAAAGACGTTTGCGGCCAGTTCCACGGACGTGCTGCTGCTGGGCAAGGACGCCTTCGGTTCACGCTCGCGCACGTCGCTCCGCGTAACAGGGCAAAACCTTCGCATGTTCAGCAAGACGGATTACCAAGGGGGAGCCGGTTACTTGGCTACCCCCGATGGCGTCATTCACCAGGCCGGGGCGAAGCACGTCCGAGTGCTGGGCGGGGATTAGTCCCCGCCTTTCCCGATGCCCCTCACGCGCCATTGGGCCGTGACAGTCTTTGTGAACTGCTGGCCCGTGGCCCTATGGGTCACGGTGACCGTTGCGGTCCTGTCGTGGGGTGAGTTGACCGAGACATTGACCGGCGCAGCGGTGCAAGCGGAAGCCGTCCCAACACAATCCCCAGACCATTGGATGGCGTAGGTGCCAGGGTCAATGGTGCTGCGCAGCCCGAACACGGCAGACACTGGCGACGTGCGCAGGTAAAAGCGTCCTGCTTGAACACAACCGCCGTTCCAGGTCTCCGGCGCCTCGTCGGTTTGAGCCCCTACGAAACCACAGCTCGCGTCGAGGTCCAGCGTGGGGGCTGGCGTGGCGCAGGTGTTGGACGTGGTGACCCAGCCGCTGGTGGCGGTGTAAGTGCCGCTCCAGCTTTCAGTGGTGCTCGACGTGGGGGACCCGGTGAGAGCCGGGCACGTCCAGGACGTGGTGCGAGTGCCATTCTCGACGCGGTTGCGCTGTTGCCAGTGCTCGCCCGTCTGACCAGCGGGGCAACCCACGTTCTGGCTTTCGGCCGGCGCAACGCGGGAGATGGCCACCGACGTGGGCGAGGGGGCCACACACGCCGGGGCGCAGGTGCTGTTAACCGTGGTCCAAGGTCCATAGATCCCCGTGGCCCAAGCTTCATACGGACCACCTACCTCTCCGCAGTAGCCCAAACGTTGCTGCGTCACAGTCCCAATCTGTCCTGCGGGGCAGTTCACGTTTTGCGTCTGCGTCGGCGGCACGGTGCAGACCGTCAATCCCGGAGGCGTGCCGGGGGGCAAAACCGTTGGCGTCGGCTGAGGAGCCGTCGGTGTCGCTGGCGCTGGTGGGGCCGGAGGAACGGCCGGCGGCTGTGTTGCCGGCGGCCCAGCCGGCACCACGCCAGGCGTCCCCGGCGTGGCATCGTCCACTTCGGGGGCCCCATCGACCGGGCCCACCGGAGTGCTGGGGTTGGCCGGGTCCACCGACGGCGGGGCCGCAGGCAATCCGATGGACGACACCGCGACCGAGGACCCGGACGCTAATCCCGAGAAATACACAAACCCCAGACGGTCCCCGCCGTCGCGCTCACAAGCGACCGCCGCCGTAGCGGGGTCGTATTTTTTGTTCACATAGACGCTCTCGCCATTGACCTGCGCATCGGCCACGGCCGGGTCGCCGGCCATGGCCGCGACCAGTCGGGCGCATGCTGCCTTGGGCACGTCGCGCGTTTCGACTAAAAACGAGTCGTTGCCGCGCTTCACCGTGTTCGGCCAGAACGACACAGAGCCGCCCCAGGCATTGCGGAGGCCATCGCTCTGCCTCAGCCGCTGCGCGGCCAGGCCATCGGTTTGCACGAGCGACGTGGACAAGCCCGAGTAGCCGCCCACGATGCCTAATGAACGGTCAATCGCGGTGGCCGTTTCGCTGAAATCCAACTGCGTCTGCTTTACCTCAGCTGCCACGCTCGTCGGACCAAACAGCAGCCATCCGGCGGCCGCCATCGCTGAAGACACGCCCAGCACCAACAGCACCTCAACCAGCGTATAGCCGCCCGGTTGCGGGCCGCGTGGCGCACTTGGCGGGGGCGTCGGGCATTCCGCCTTACGTTTGCGGCGGGCGTCCAGCAGGTCGCTCAGCGAGCCAAGGAAGTGGGCGCGCAAGCCTTCCATCTGTTTTTCAAGCAGCGGGTCCGTGGGTTTCTTGTGCTCGCTCATGACCGGCCCGCCTTACGCGCGGCTTCGCGTGCTTCCAGATGGCGAATGCCTCGCTCCTTTACTTGTTCCCGGAAATCGGGGTGCGAGGCAAAGCGGTCAGTGATGGCCAATAAGGCGCCCACAATCTCCGCCTCATTCCACCCATCGGCGTTGGCGGCAATGACAAGCCCGCCCAAACCAATCTTGCGGTGCGCATCCTGGCGGCGTGCCTCTTCGCGTTCTTTGAGTTCGGCACGTCGCTGCTTGCGCTGCACCTCGCGTTCCGCCAACAACAACTTTGCTTGCTCGCGCGCCAGCGCCTCAACCATCCGGTCCAGTTTTAGTTTTTGCTTCTCAACATTTGCCACGACACGCCCACAACAGCCTTAGATAATCTATGCAACCAGAAAATAGGCCGAAGGCAAGGGGGCAACGCCCATTTTCTGGCGCGAGCGAGCAGCGAGCGCCGTTTTTGTTTTTTGGCATCGTTTGGCTAAAAAGTTGACAGTTCCGTTGTGCATGTAACTCTGATTTAGGGGGCCAGCGAGCGCAGCGAGCAGCCCCGGTTCTATGGCAGTTCGATGGGGTGCGAAGCGCCCCGAAAGAACAGCAATAGCGCACTTATGGTTTTGCTTCGCAAAACCGTGCGGTCAGGGCTTCGCCCCGACACCCGAACGCCACGCTCCGCGTGACGCCTCCCCCCAGTCCTCGCCCCCCAGGGGGCTGCGGTGTATTGGAGATTGTTGGGTCGTGGCGATTTATAGCGTTCAAGTCAAAAGCCTTTCACGGGGCAAGGGCGACTCCGCGACAGCGGCGGCGGCCTACCGTGCTGGGCTGGACTTGGACGACCCCAGCGGCACGCGCCACAACTACAGCCGCAAAACCGGTGTGTTGTCCGTGGACATGCTTGCGCCTACCGACGCACCAGCGTGGGCGCTGGACCCGCACCAAGTCTGGGCGAAGGTAGAGGAGCACGAGACTCGGAAAAACGCCCGGGTCGCGCGCGAGGTGTTGATTGCCTTGCCGCACGAACTGACCCCCGAGCAGCGGCGCGACCTGGCGCGCGATGTCGGCCAACTGCTAGTGGACCGCTACAACGTGGCAGCCCAAGTGGCGTTGCACGCGCCTGACAAAGGGGGCGATGGCCGCAACTACCACGCCCACATTCTCCTGACTCCTCGCGTCGTTGGCGCCGATGGGTTCGGTGACAGCGCGGCGCGGGTGCTGGACGAATACGTTGCGGGCGCAAACGAACTAAAAGCCATCCGCGCTGCCATCGGTGAGCGCATGAACAAGGCGCTTGCCGCGGCGGGCGTGGACGCGCGCGTGGACCACCGCAGTTTGCACAAGCAAAAGATGGCGGCTGTGGAAAAGGGCGATTTCAAGGCAGCGGTTGCGCTGGACCGCCCTGCGACCCGTCACGAGGGCAAAGAAGTTACCCAGGCGCGCCGGCGCGGGAAGCGCTTGCAGAAGGCCGAGCGAAACGACCGCGTCCGCCAAGCGGCTGATAGCCGCGTCACGGCCCACGCTGAGCGCTTCGAGGCATTGAAAGCCCAGGCCGCTGCCGAGGGCCGCTTGGCCCATGTGGACGAGCAAGCCCTGCACGCGCAAGCGCTTTTGGAACGTCCCAAAGAATCGGCGGCGCGCTTGCGCGCTGCTGCCCAGCCATCCCCCACCGAGGCCCCACGCCATGACCCCATCAGCCCCAGCCGCCAGCCCGGCCGCAAGCGTCGCCCCCGCGCCCCAGCTCTCACCCGAGATAGCGTCGATGCTCTTGGAATCCGAAACCCAGGAGCTGACCTCGAGCGCGTGCCTGCGCTGCGCCCAGTCAACCGTCTTAACGCTGGCTTGGCCACGGGGGGACGACGAGCGCCAGAAGCCGGCGGATATTGTCGTGTATTGCGCAGCGATGAACAGAGACATTACCGCGCCGGTCCTGCGGTGCTCCAGCTTCCAGTCCACGCCGTAACTGCAAAACCAAAACCAGGGGCCGCCGTCCAGGCGCGTGCACAGCGTCCCGCTGCGCACAAAGCCGGGTCATCCATGCCCCGGCCGGCCCCCGTTGGGGGCGGTCAGCAGGGCAAGGGGGCAGCGGCGATTGAGCGCGCGTCACGCAAACACTCACAAAACAGACAGGCGGAAATCATGGCCGGAGACCAGGCGGCGAAGAATCTAGAAGAAATGATTGAACAGATGTTCAAGGTGGCACGCCGGGCCCTTCAATCCGGCAACAGCAACGCCACGCCTGAGCAACGTTCTGCCTCTCGCGCACTCCTCAAGTGCCACACAGACCTGCTCGAATGCCGGGCTGCACATGTGCAGGCGAGCGAAGAACGGCAACAGGCCCGGTTGGCCCGGCGCAGGGCCGTGGCTGACGCCAACACGTTCCCGGTGCCCGCAGATTTCCTGTCTACGGCGCTGCGCAAGGTGGGACGGCCTACCGCGAAAGACCGGGCCGCGCAGGTGGTGCAAGAACAGAAGCAGCAGGCCCGGCTGCAAGAGCAGCAGGCCCGCGCATTGCGCGAACAGACCAGGGAGGCCAAAGACAAAGCCGGGGTGGCGTTCGAGCTGGCAACGGCGGATTTTTTGACGCAGTTCCCGCACCAGTTCCCGACCGCTAAACCCACTGCCAAGCTCGCGCCCACGCGCGACATGCTCCCATTGCCGCCGAACTCGGAGCAGGCCCCCCGGTTGCCCGAGCCCGTCAGTTCGCTCCGTCGTCCGTCGCGGACGCCTTGAGCAGGGCGTCGCGCTGCTCTGGAGTCAGCTAGGCAAGCACCTGCAAGGCTTCCGCCATCCTAAAGTTGAATCGCTTTAGGGAAGCCTTTCCCAGCTAACGATGCCTCCTTACCTATGGATACAATGTCACTAATGGCGCTTGCGTGAACAACATTGCCTAGATTCATCATAGATTGGACTACCGGCACAATGGTCGTTGAGGTCGGGATGTTTCTTTGGATGAGCTTGCCTTCGCTAGTGTAAAGCGGTCCTGAAGCCAAGATGCCTAGCAGCTGCGCCCTAGTTCCCGGCGTGTATGCGTTATCCTTTGTTCTATACATCAAATCTTCAAACAGAAAAACGGGAGATCCGCTCGAGCCAGGGAAGCAAGCGGCATCAATAACGAACTCAGGCTTCCCATTCCACTTCAAGAACGGATGGGAAGCGGTGCTTCCTCGCCTCGCTAACGGGCGATTATTTTTCTCATCCCATAGTCCGTTCGGATAACCAACCATCATCACCGGCTCAATCGGTCTAACGTTTTTTATCTCGTCATCCGGGACTAGAAATCTGGCATTTAGAAATGTATTCCTAAGCTGGTATCCGGCCGAATGAATGTCTTCCATGATGTCGCCAATGAAAAAGGCGCAAAGGTCAACGTTGGGGTCGGGGTGCAGCAGCATCCGCTCCTGACATCCGGGGATTAAAAAAACTTGGTGGATGTCTCCAGGTGCGACGACCATCTCGCTGATGTCCGTGCTGGGCTGACGAACAGTCAGCGTCATTTTTATCTCATTGCAGTTCGCGACAACATGCTTATTCGTAACCACCATCGGAAACGTTGCCACTCCCTCAGGGACATTGAACTCAGCCCCATAGAAGAATCCCGTTCCTACAGACGCTGATACGCCCGCGTTACCGCAAAGAAGGCGAACCGTTGAGAGTGAAATAAGAGTTGCTGGATTCATTCACTACCTCTAGAGATGAAAAATACGCCCCCGGCTTGACAAAAGCCGAGGGCGTCTTAGTTTGGATTCACGGCCCCCGAGTTTGACCGACTCGGAGGCGAGCAAGGTAGGTAGCTCTACGACATGCCCAGGCAAGGCCCCTTGAGGCCACTCTAACAAGCCTGGACGGACCCGCAAGCCCCCCCTCCTTTTCTCTCCTCCGTGTCTGCCCAGCCCGAAGGCCGTTGGTAGCCGTATCACGACGACCCATTGAGTTGGGGTGCGCACGGCTTCCGGGAGCTCATTGCGGGCTCGGGCTGACCGCCACCGGGTGCGCAGGCAGTAAAGCGAGGGGGGTGAAACTCGCGCCAGCCAGGTAACGCAGATGTCGATGGTAACTGGGGAGTGCTCAATCTGGCCCCAGCAGCGTCTCCCATTCGCGGTCCCGTTACCAATGGTTTGTTGCTAGGAGAAGACCCAGGAAAAACGCGCCTGGGCACGGGAAAAGTAAAGCAACACCGGAGAGACGCCAAGAGAACCTTGGTGACAGGACCCGGACCCGGCGCGGTTGCTCGCGTGAACCTGTCGTAGTGGTGCAGAGCAGAGAATCACCACGCCCTGAGTGCTGGGGGTCGCCGTCACGGGACTAACGCACGGGCCAAGTCACCCCACCGCGTTTTAGTCAGCGGGTAAGGGGAGACTTTGCCCTTCGGCTGGAGGGGCCCCGGAGGGGACCCGAGAGCCGAAGGGCAAAAGCAGGGGGCTTTAGCAAAGCTTTAGGCTCTGAGAAGGCAAACGCATGAGTGCTTTTCTGTTACTGCAAAGCATATCGGGCGCGCGCTCATTCAAAATCGAAGTGTCCTTTGGTGGGGTCATGCTTCGGAACCTTCACTTTCAGCTCAAAACGATAGGTGTCACGGGTCAATACATCGATTGCGGTTGCTTCGACCACTTCGAACGCCCGGATTTCGACAGTGGGCGAGAAGGCGGTGAACTGAGAGAGGGCCTGCGCAATAGCTTCCTCGATATCCTTCAACGAAGCAGCTTTCAGTGATTTGGGTGATGTTTCCATGGCTATCCTTTCTGGCTGGTTGAGTGGCGTTTGCTCGCGGCCGTTGCGCGCCGCCGCTCGATGTGTCGAACCTGCTTGAACGCCACGTCAAACTGGCCCGGCGCGTAGGCGGGCAGTGTTACCGGCGGGCCATACGCATTCAGCGCGTCAAAGCGTTTCGGGATGGTGCCCGGATTGACGTAGTGCCTAAGGCCGCTGGGCAAGGTCAGGTCGTGCCCCGTGATTTCCTGCACCACCTGGATGGCAATGCCCCGCTCGTTGACCAGGTTGCTCACGATGTTGTGGCGGAAGCAATGGAAGGATTTCAGGCGGCCGGTCAGGCCGCGCTTGATAGCGTAGGCGCGGAACTGGTCGCCCATGGTGTCGCCGTAGCCGCCGGCCTCTGTGTGCTGGAGGTGCGGGAACAGGCGCTCAAATCCAGCGCGCTTCACGTCCTCGACGAACTCCAGGAACCCCGCCTGCAGCACGGTGTCGGACAGGGGGACGAAACGCGAGGAATGCGCGTTCTTCAGCCGCTGGTCCGGTCGCTGGGCGCGAATGTGGATGCCCCAGTGGCCCCCAACCTCGGCCACGTCATCGACGTAGAGCTGGGCCAACTCATTGATGCGCGCGCCCGTGGCCACGCCCAGGATGCTGCCGAACCAGCGGTGCGGGTATTTGCTGGCCCACTCGGGAAAGGCTTCGGAATCGAACAGCGCGGCCAGCTCTGCGGGCGTGAAGGGTTCGCGGGTTGGGGCATCGGTTTTGGACTTGGAGCGGTTCATGATGGCCTTGTGCGGGGCTTTCGGGATGAGCGCTTCATCGGCTTGCGCATTGAAGAACGCGGCCAAGTGGTCGCGGCGCTTTTCCTGGGTGCGTTCCAGCAGGGTGGGGTGGCCGCCGCCCTTGGCCTTCTGCACCACTTCCAGGGGCGTCAGGCCACGAAACACGGCTTTCTTGCTGGCATTGGCCGGGTAGACCGCCAGGGCGTCCAGGAAGGCCCGCACGTCCGTGGCCGTGACCTCTTCAATCGGCTTGTCGCCGCCCAGGGCGACGAACAGGCGCAGCGTGTATTCGGTGTCCATCACGTTGCGCACGGCCCGCTGGGCTCGCCGCATGTCGCTGAGGTAGACGTCAATGCGCTCGGACAGCCGCGGCCCGGCAGGCGGCTTAGGCGGTGCGGGGGGCTGTGATGGTTCCCACCCGTGCATGCCCGCCATGAGCGGGTCTTTTGCTGCCAGGGCGTTCAAGTCCTGAACGGTCTGCCGGAACAGGCGGCGGTCCTCGGCCGTGTTGATTTCCACGCCGCCGAGCGTCAGCCCGTTGGGCAGGCGCACCTGTTGGATGGTCAGGTCCTGATGCCCGTTCTCGCGCACCCGGCGCAAGATGTCCTTGATGTCGTCGTTCACCATCGTCCCTGTGCGTAGCGCCTTGAAGGACTCTGATAGTGCCATCGCCATGCGTGCCGCGACCAGTCGGGCGGCGTCGCCTCGACCGGGCAGGGCGCGGACGAGGAAGCGGCACCCCAGCAGCGAGCGCAGGTCAGCGGGCACAAGAAAGCGGGCATAGAGCCCGCTGGCGCGCTTCAACAAGAAGGGTTTGGGCAAAACGATACCTCAAACGATACCTTGAAGGGGTATCGTTTGAGGCTCGTAAATCACCAATAAACCTTGCAAAATCAAGCTACTTACGCTAGATTTGCAGGTGAGAATGGTGGAGGTGGGCGGAATTGAACCGCCGTCCGAAGGCACTCCATCCCCAGCACTACATGCTTAGCTCACCGTTGAATCTCATCCCCGAGCAGCACGGTGTGCAAAGCGCACCCGGGAACCAGCCTGTTGTGTTCTAGTGCCGGACTGACAGGCAGCCGCCCAGCGCGATTCCATGATAATGACTCTACGCTGCGAGCATGGACACAAGCAGTTTCGAGGCTCCGCCTAAGTCGGCAGAAGGTCACGCACCGCAGCTTTTAGGCTGCGAGAGCGACCGGAGCGTAGTTGTCGTCGTTGGCAACTAGAGTTTTGCAGCTGGATTTACGAGGAAAGCTACCCCCTCGGCATGCGCCAGGCGACTTCACAACCCCCGTCGAAACCAATGCACCCCCGGTTTCTTCAAGTTCTGCAAGGTACAAGGCCTGTTTCGTGTCGCCACGGCCAGTGCCTGCCCAACGCTGGCAATGCTACGCCAAATCAGCTGAACAGTCACCTTGGCAATCCACAACATGTTGTAGAGCCAGTGTCATAGCGGATTGCTAACGTCATTGGCACGGATTTGCGACACACTGGCGACGACCATCCGGGCCAGGACAGACACGGAGACTGTGGGTGACCGATGCAAGCCAACAACGCAGCCTGCGGCAGCTGATCGGGCCGGTCGGTGCCGATTACCAGCGCCGTGCGCTGCCGCCGGGCTGGGTCTGGGCGGTGCTGGCGGTTTTGCTCGCGGCCACATGGCTGACCGAACTGCCGGCAACCGCGGCCGCGGCATTGGTCGCCAGTGCGGTGGTGGTGCATTGGTCACAGCGCGGCCGCATCCATTGGCTGGGGTGGCGCCTGCCGGGCCTGGCGGTGCTCGCGGCCCTGCTGTGGGGGCCGGAAGTCCTGTCGCAGTGGTTCGAGCACGGGCTGGCCGTGGTGCTGATGTCGCTGGCCAGTCTCAGTATTGGCGTGCACGTGTGGCAGTCGCGGCAGATGGCCCGCCAGCTGCAGGGCGCGGCTGATGCGCTGGACGATGCCCAGCTGCTGGCACTGCTGCCAGCGGATGCTGCCGAACTGGCCCGGAAATGGCGGGCAGGTGATGACCGTTGTGCATCGGAACTGGCCGTGGTGATGCACCTGGCGGTGATGCACGCAGCCCTGGCACCGCGCATGCGCGGGCAGGGCGTGCT